>JAGGWH010000058.1 GCA_021157585.1 Bacteroidales bacterium
ATTCAAAGGTTGGTTATCCTAAACATTTTCAAATTTGAAATCTTTCTTTTAATTGTATAACAAATATAATAAATTTTATTATGCAAACTATATTTTATAAATACATCTGAAAAAATTGAGAATTTATATTCTATATTTATAAATATCCATAACCAGAATTTTTCTCTTCAGTATGTTTTTCATCTTACTATTTCGACTTTTTAAAATCGTTATTCTATTAACACCAAAAGAATCAAAGGGTTATAAAAGAACATAATTACTTATGCAAACATAACAATTTAAACTCTTTCTAAATTACCAATAGCTTGATAAATAAAGATTTCCGTTATAATAAGGTCACACATATTTTAAGTATTTTCGCATTAAATTTCTAAACATTCTAAAAAATGGCTAAAATTAAAGGAGCAATAGAAGTAGATGTAGAAAAATGTAAAGGCTGTGGAGTTTGTATCCCTGCTTGTCCTACAGATGTAATATTGCTAGCAAAAAATGTAAATGGCAAAGGTTACCATTATGCCTATATGGAAAACCCTGAAGCCTGTATCGGCTGTACTAATTGTGCGGTAGTTTGCCCTGATGGAGTAATTACCGTTTACAAAGTAAAAGTTGTTTAATAATTTAAAATCTTAAAAAATAAATAAGATATGGGTGAAATAAAATTAATGAAGGGAAATGAAGCTATTGCAGAAGCCGCAATCAGATCTGGTGCTGATGCATACTTTGGTTACCCTATCACTCCTCAATCGGAAGTTATAGAATATTTAATGATAGAGCGTCCGGAAAACCGTACAGGTATGGTTGTTCTGCAAGCCGAAAGTGAAATAGCCGCAATAAATATGGTTTATGGTGCTGCAGGAGCCGGCAAAAAAGTCCTAACTTCCTCTTCCAGTCCCGGGGTTAGCTTAAAGCAAGAAGGGATTTCTTATATTGCAGGTTCCGAACTACCCTGTGTTATTGTAAATGTAGTTAGAGGTGGGCCCGGCTTAGGTACTATTCAACCTTCTCAAGCCGATTATTTTCAATCTACCAAAGGAGGTGGTCATGGTGATTATCGTCTTTTAGTCCTTGCTCCTGCTTCTGTTCAGGAAATGGCAGACTTTGTCAATGAGGCTTTTGATTTAGCTTTTAAATACCGTAATCCTGTAATGATTTTATCTGATGGAGTTATCGGACAAATGATGGAAAAAGTTGTAATGCCGGAACAAAAAGAGCGTTTAAGTGATGATGAAGTAATTAAACGTTATGGCGATTGGGCTACTGTAGGAAAATCCAAATCTCGCGAAAGAAATATTATTACTTCTTTAGAATTAGACCCCTATAAACAAGAAGCTCATAATCATAAACTTCAAGCAAAATACAAGAAAATGGAAGAAAACGAAGTTCGTTACGAAGCCATTAATTGCGAAGATGCGGATTATATTATTGTAGCTTACGGATCTAGTGCACGTATCGCACAAAAAACAATGACGCTGGCACGAGCAAAAGGAATTAAAGTTGGGATATTCCGTTTAATTACACTTTTCCCTTTCCCAAAAAATGAAATCAATGCTTTAGCTGATAAAGCAAAAGGGTTTTTAGCTGTTGAGATGAGTGCAGGACAAATGATTGAAGATGTTCGTTTAGCCGTTAACGGAAAAGTTCCGGCAGAACATTTTGGACGTTACGGTGGTGTTATTCACTCTCCCGAAGAAGTACTTGAAGCATTGGAGCAAAAAATTATTGGAGGATAAAAAATGGATATAAAAGAAATAATAAAACCCGAAAACTTAGTCTATAAAAAGACTAAATTAATGACAGATGCACCATTGAGTTATTGCCCGGGATGTGGTCATGGAACAGCACACCGTATTACTATGGAAGTTGTTGAAGAAATGGGAATCTGGGAAGATACTATTGGTGTTGCTCCTGTTGGATGTTCTGTTCTAGCCTATGATTTTATGAATATCGATATGACTCAAGCCGCTCACGGAAGAGCACCTGCAGTTGCTACTGGTATCAAAAGAGTATGGCCTAATAAATATGTATTTACCTATCAAGGCGATGGCGATTTAGCAGCTATCGGAGGAAACGAAACTCTACATGCCTGCAATAGAGGAGAAAATATTGTTATTATTTTTATTAATAATGGTATTTATGGTATGACCGGTGGTCAAATGGCTCCCACTACATTACCAGGCATGAAGTCATCTACCTCCCCTTATGGTCGTGATATTGCCACTATGGGGCATCCTCTGAAGATGACCGAATTAGTCGCTCAACTACCAGGTACATATTTTGTCACACGACAATCTGTTCACACTCCGGGAGCAGTTCGTAAAGCAAAAAAAGCCATTCGTAAAGCTTTTGAAATTCAAAAAGAAAATAAGGGTTTGGCTTTCATTGAGATAGTTTCAAATTGTAATTCGGGATGGAAAATGGAACCTGTTGAAGCTAACAACTGGATGGTAGAAAATATGTTTCCTTATTTCCCTATCGGAGATATTAAAGTAAATGGTGAATTAGTTAAATAATCGTTTAAAAATTAAGTATTATGACTGAAGAAATGATTATCGCAGGTTTTGGTGGACAAGGAGTACTTTCTATGGGTAAAATCCTTGCTTATTCCGGAATTATGCAAGGCCAAGAAGTAAGTTGGATGCCCTCTTATGGTCCTGAAATGCGCGGTGGAACAGCAAATGTTACTGTAATTGTTAGCGATGAAAGAATTAGTTCGCCCATACTAACAAATTTCGATACCGCTATTATTCTTAATCAGCAATCGATGGATAAATTTGAAAAAACCGTTAAACCCGGTGGTGTGTTAATTTACGATCCTAACGGAATTACCAAACATCCATCTCGTACCGACATTAAAATTTATAAAATTGAAGGTGCTAAAATGGCTTCTGAAATGGGAAACCCAAAAATCTTCAATATGATTGTTTTTGGTGCATTTATGAAAATCAAACCAATTGTAAAGCTGGAAAATGTAATTGCAGGATTAAAAAAATCACTTCCTGAAAGACATCACAAATTGATTCCTCTTAATCAGGATGCAATAACAATCGGAATGAAAAATGTAGTGGAAGTATAAGTATTCCGTTTTACAAAGAGGATAATTCAAATGAATTATCCTCTTTTTTTTACTACAAAACAGCAAATCTTGGTTTAGTTTGTATTTTAGCGAAAAAAATTAATGAAAATAATCGAAAACTATAAAGCTAAACTTAAGAAAAAATCAAAGTGGAGCTGGGCTAGCGATATTGTATTTATTCTATTTATTATTGCCCTGATAATTCCTACTACCAGAACTCCTTTAGTAGTTTTTATAAAACGAGCCACACTCTTAGGTCCATCGGTTTCTGAAAACGCAAATTTTGGTAAATTAAACCAAAACGATTTACAATGGAAGTTAATAAACGACAAAGGTGAAGAAGTCAGACTTTCAGAGCTTTCCGATAAACCTATATTTATAAACTTTTGGGCTACTTGGTGTGCACCTTGCGTAGCCGAAATGCCATCGATAGAAAAACTTTATATCGATTATAAAGATGATGTTAATTTTGTAATAGCCACTTACGAAAAACAATCGCTGATAAATAGCTTTTTACAAAAACACGAATTAAATTTTCCTGTTTATCGGTATTATATAAAAGAGCCCAAATTATTACAGTCTAAAACAATTCCTGCTACTTTTATATTAAACACAGAAGGAAAAATTATTGTACGCGAAAAAGGTAGCAGCAATTGGAATAGCAAAAGTATCAGGGCTTTATTAGATAAACTTATTAAATCAAATCCCAATCAATAAGAGCATATAATAATCCCTAATCTTTATTTGTACCAAAATTAATACTTATACCCACTAAAAAATTTATTGGAGCCATTGGAAAATACCCATCCATAACTTTCTGCTGACCGTTATAAATATAATTATAAGCCCAGCCATAGGTTTCGTATTCTTCGCTAAAGAGATTGCTGACTAAAAGGCTTAATTCTATGCTTTTGAATCCTTTAGGATAAATTTGATAGGCAATATTAATATCATTTACAAAATAGGGATCAATGCTATTGTACGCATTACTGGTATTGTCAATATACTGTCGGCCAACATATTTTGAGATCAGGTTGATACTTAGATTTTTAATTGGACGATAACTTATAGTTGAAGATCCTATTTGATCCGGTGAAAGCAAGATATCCGTTGTTCCCAATTCAATAGCTTGCTGATTCCAGTTATCCCAGTCATCAATATATTGTACAAAGTCGAGGATTTTATTTTGACTAAAAGTAAAATTACCAGTCCAATCTAGTTTCTCGCTTACTCTGAATGTTCCGGAAAGTTCAACTCCCGCGCGGTAACTTTTGGCCACATTGGTCATAATGGCATCGCCTACATTATTGATTTTTCCGGTGGCAACAAGCTGATCTTTATAATTCATATAATACAGATTTGCAGAAAATGCGAACCGTGTATTGATATGATGATAACCCAATTCAAAATCGTATAAACGCTCAGATTTTGGTTGATAGTCTATATCCGCATCGCGGTAATTCCCACGGCTTGGCTCACGGTTGGCAACAGCAAAAGAAGCATAGGCTTGGTTCTTATTGTTAAACTGATAGAATAATCCGGTTTTAGGATTGAAAAAATTAAAATCGTGCGTTTGCGAAATATCCCGTAAATCGTCGTGTGTTCCTTCTATGGTATAATGAATAAAACGGTATTGCAAATCGAGATAAGCAATCAGTTTTTCACTCAGCTTATAATTTGTTTTTGCATAAATATTCCCGTCGGTTTTTAATCCGTTATTCAAATACCAAGGACTACGAATAGCATTGTTCCCAGCGTATTCTGCCCAAATAACTTCGCCAAAATGATCGCCGTCATACTGTGTTAAAGATCCTCCAAAAACGCTTTCCATTTTATCCGTTTGATAAGTTAAGGCAGCGGTTAAACCATAAAAATGGTTATCGAGCCATTTCCGCTGAATCAAATCTGTGCGGTTGACTGTTTCTCCTCCAATCACAATTTCTTCAAATAAATAATCTTCGAATTTCCGATCGGTTTTAAACTGCTCATAATAGCCTTTCCCACGCGTGTAAAATAGAGCGGTGCTCAATTGCAATTCTGAATTAAAAAAGTGAGAATAATGCAATTGATAATAATCTTGCTGATAATTATCAACCTCATTATCGTAAGTGTAATAGTTATAGGTTCTTGGATCGGAATTGAGTAGATGATCTGTTGTTTCCGTACTCCACCAATTGTCTGATGCCAAATCCCGCATTCCAGCTACATCACTATTTAAGCGTACTTTTGGGATGCCATACCAAGCTTGGTAGGTTTCTTCCTGTCCGCTTAGGATGGTGAATTTTAGAATATCATTTTTACCATAATATCCGCCAGAAAAGTAGAGTGATTTTAATTCAGCCGAAGAGCGATCGACAAAACCATTAGAGCTGATTTTTGAAAGACGAACGTCAAAAGCCATCTTATTTTTAAGTAAACCCGTTCCAAAACTCACGGAGTTTCGTAAAGTATTATAAGAACCTGCAGAAGATTGTAAGCTGGCATAGGGATCTTGATTGAGTTGTTTGG
>JAGGWH010000059.1 GCA_021157585.1 Bacteroidales bacterium
ATCCACAAAAACTAATCAAAGAACAAACTGATTTGGTAAACAAATCGTTAAGCTGGAAACAATATCTGTTGTTTTTCTTTATTGGCATTTATGGAGGATTTATCCATGTAGGCATCGGTTATTTTCTCTTGGCGTCTTTAATTATGGGTGCTGGATATGAACTTGTAAAAGCCAATGCCGTAAAAGTTCTTATTGTATTATTATACACTCCATTTTCCTTGGCCGTTTTTATTTGGAACGATATGATTGACTATAAAATGGGTTTTACCCTCGCTATTGGCACAGCCATTGGAGCATTTATTGCGAGCAGAATGGCAGTAAAACGTGGAGCGGGATTTGTTCGCTGGGTTATCGTTGTTGTTATCATTCTAACAGCAGCACATTTATTTGGGATTGTTGATTTTGGAAGCGTTTTTCAAAAGGCTTAAATCAGCCAGAATCTATTCAAAATCTTTAAACCCATCAAAAGGGATATCATCATCAGGATCATGGTCAAAAGGACTAACACCAGGCGGATTAAAAAGCCCCCATTTATCAATGATATAATCCCATTGGTTAAAACTTGCAACCCAATCGATAAAAAGCAATCGGTACTCCTCTACTAATTCTCTAATAATATTAAAATATTCCGTTTCTTTAAAACCAAAATCTCTTAGTGAATGCTGATGAAGGATAAGGTCACGAGCCGATTTCCGAATAATAGTAGCCGCTTCCATCTTCATATCATAAAGGTCAATATTATGAGCTCCTGCAATTTTTACTGTCAACTGCATGGCATCACTCAAAATCCATCCTTTAATATCTTGTAACTGCTCATTATCATCAGATATGAGCTCAACGATTTGATTAGCAACATCAAAAATTTCTACCCCCTTTTTATATAAGGGAAGATCTTCTACATTAATTTCTTTATTATCCTCTTCTTCGAACATTTTGTTGATTTATCAATAATTAACACCATAAAACTAAGCTTCAAAATACGAACTTTTCAAACTACAACAAAGTTAATTAAAAGCATCTCTCTTCTCTGATTAAATCCTAAGGCTAATTTACAATCTAAAGAAAAGTAGTAAATTAGTCCATTATTTAAAAACACAAGAGCCATGAAAAAAACAAAGCTTTTCTTTGCAATCATTTTGATTGTAGCTATTACTTTTTCCTGTACATCAACACAACAAGACAATCCTCCTCCACCTAAGAAAACCGATTGGGCAATCGTTATCCACGGAGGTGCAGGAACAATTAAACGTGAGTTTATGACTCCTGAAAAAGACTCGCTATATCGTACTAAGCTTGCCGAAGCTTTAACTGTAGGTTCTAAGATTCTGAAAAACGGCGGAACAAGTATGGATGCTGTTGAACAAACTATTCATGTACTTGAAGAATCGCCATTATTTAATGCTGGTAAAGGTGCTGTTTTTAATGAACGCGGACAAAATGAGATGGATGCTGCAATAATGAATGGAGAAACACACGCCGCCGGAGCAGTTGTAAATGTGCATACTATTAAAAGTCCAATATCAGCTGCTCGTGCTGTTATGGAAAAATCTGTTCACGTAATGCTTACCGGCGAAGGCGCCGAAATCTTTGCCGAAAAGCAAGGTTTAGATATTGTTAAACCTGAATATTTCTTCGATCAAAGACGATGGGACAGTTTTAAAAAAGCAAAAGATAAAATCGATAAACACGGGACTGTTGGTTGTGTGGCATTAGATAAAAATGGAAATATTACTGCCGGAACTTCAACAGGTGGAATGACCATGAAAATGTATGGTCGTGTTGGCGATGTGCCTGTTATTGGTGCCGGAACCTATGCCGATAATGCAACTTGCGGAATTTCCGCAACGGGTCACGGTGAGTTTTTTATCCGTAACGTAGTATCTTATGATGTGGCTGCTCTGATGAAATACAAAGGGATGAGCATTGAAGATGCTGCGGAAGAAGTGATTATGAATAAGCTAAAACCTATTGGCGGAAGCGGAGGAATTATCGGTCTTGATGCCTATGGAAATACAATTATGACATTTAATACTGACGGAATGTTCCGTGGAAAAGTAAGTTCTAACGCTGAAATGGTGATTGGGATTTATAAAGACGAGAAATGATGTGCTAAACTTCGACAAGCTCAGTTTTAAATGTGATGATGTGGTATTTCGAACGGAACACCCCAACCCCTCATCTCGAACGCAGTGAGAGATCTTTTCCATCTGAAAGAGATGCTAACGCTCGATATGGGAATGATGTTGAAAGAGATTTCTCCCCGCCTAAAGGTGAGTCGATATGAGATTGTAATTCGGCTTTTTATGTTTTACGACTTAATTGCAAAGTAAGCCGAGAAATAATGTGCTGAACTTCGACATGCTCAGTTTTAAATGTGATGATGTGTTATTTCCGATTACATACGCCTCACAGTCCGTTTAGAACTAACTATTGTCTTTCGGGTAACAGAATAAGAAACAATATCTAAAACCATCATAATTTCTTTTCTGTATTTAATTGCACTCATGGCATCCTGCTCAGCAGCATTAATATTATTTAGAGAATAATGTACTCGCGAACGAATATCATAATACTCTGATTTATATGGATTTATCTTAATCGCTTCATCTATCAAAGATAAAGCCTTATCGTATTGTTCTTTCTTAACTTTTCTCAATGATTTATCTTTAAGGATTAAAGATTTTTCCTTCATGGGTGCAGGAGGACTTGGACGTTCTTGATTGAAAGTTCTTCTTGATGAGGAAACTGATTGACCCTTCTGAATATTATAATTGATGATTATTTTGTAAATAAAATCTACCGGTTCATTATTTATTAAAGTCGGGCTCCACATACCTTTTGTCGATTTTAGAATGCTTATTGGCTCTTTTGCTAAATTGATATGCGGAAATTCATCAGCAGCAATTGATTCGAGTTCACCCTGCTTGGTAATCACAAAAGACAAAACCGTCCTTCCTTCAATGCCTCTCGCCGCCAACTCCCTCGGATATTTTATTTGTTTTGCAAAATATTTCTCAATATTTCCGTTGAACTTGGCTTTTACAAAATCATTTTCTTGCTGAGAAAACAAAGCATTAAAGCTAAATGCTAAAAGAATTAATAGTGTAAAATTTTTCTTCATTTTCTTATTTTATAGTTGATAAATCAATAACCCAAAAGTGGTCAACCTTATTCAGGCATTAAGAAACTTGGAATTCAAAACTTTAAACTTGGAACTTTAATCCCTTTCCTTAAAAAGATCTTCATTCTCTACTTTCTGACCTTCATACTCCTGAAACTCATCATTCATATATTTGAGTTCTATGCCAACTGCTTTAAACATTTCTTCTGATTCTTGACCGGAATGATATTTACGTTCGCAAACAACACGCTCAATTCCGCAATTTATAATCAACATAGCGCAAGTTCGACAAGGAGTCATACGACAATATAAAGTTCCACCTTCCAAAGCAATACCTCTTCGGGCAGCTTGAGTGATAGCATTTTG
>JAGGWH010000060.1 GCA_021157585.1 Bacteroidales bacterium
AAACATTTTTGCGAGGAGAGCATCTAATAAAAATAAGACCGCAGATGTGGGATAGTGCTAAAATTGCTTTAGCTGCTGCTCCGATAAAGACAGCTGAGGGTTGGTTGTTAATCTATAACGCGGTAGATAAGAAAGATTCTGCGCGATATAAAATTGGAGCAATGTTATTAGATCTTAAGGATCCTAAAAAAGTTATTTGTAGGTGTAGTCATCCGATTCTTGAGCCTGAAGAGGATTATGAAAATAATGGTTTGAAGCATGGAATTGTATTTGCTGGAGGAGCTATTATTAAAAATGGCACTTTGTTTGTGTATTACGGAGGTTCAGATCAGCATTCCTGTATAGCAACTTATAACGCGAATGATTTTTTGAGAGAGTTAAAAAAGGATTCTAGTCCAAGTTTGGTAAAAGTTATAAATAACTAATTCTAAATTCTAATAAGACATATGGCAATCTATAAAAGATATAAAAATAATCCGATTTTATTACCAAGGAATAATACTTATTGGGAAAGAATGGCAGCTTTTAACGGTTGTCCTTTTAAAAAAGATGGCAAGATTCATTTATTATATAGAGCCATGTCTGATGTGAAATATAATAACGGAGCGATGATGAATGTTTCGTCTATTGGTTGTGCATTTACTAACGATCAAGGTGATTTACAAGATAGAATACAATTAATAAAACCGGTTGAAGAGTGGGAGAGGTTTGGTTGTGAGGATCCTCGTGTTACCAAAATGGGAGATAAATATTATATTTTTTATACAGCACTTTCTCATTATCCTTTTGTAGCCGAGGGTATAAAAATCGGCGTGGCAGTTACTAAGGATTTTGAAACAATTGAAAAACATCAGGTTACAACTTTTAATTCTAAGGCCATGGCGCTTTTTCCTGAAAAAATAAATGGGAAAATGGTGGCTATTTTGACAGCTAATACGGAAAAACTGCCAGCTGATATTGCTTTGGCTTATTTTGATTCCGAAAAAGATATTTGGTCAAAAAGATTTTGGAATAAATGGTATGAAAATATTGAAGAGAATAAAATTGATTTTGGCGAAAGAGAAGAGGATCATATTGAGATAGGCGCCCCGCCCTTAAAAACCGACAAGGGGTGGTTATTGGTTTATTCTTATATTAAGAATTATTTTACACCCGGTGAAGTAGTTTTTCAGATAAAAGCTGTTTTACTTGATGAGAAAGATCCTAGCAAAATAATAGGCAAGTCAGAAACATTAATGCGTCCTGAAGAAAGTTATGAGATTTATGGACAAGTTCCAAATGTTATTTTTCCTTCTGGCGCGTATATTGAGGGGAACGATTTGCATGTTTATTATGGGGCAACCGACACAACTTGCTGTGCCGTAAAATTTAAGTTAAGTGATTTATTAAAAGAAATAACTTTAAAGCCTTCAGAACGTTTTTCATTGACCAGATTTAAAGATAACCCAATTTTAAAACCAACAGAAAATGAATGGGAGGCAAAAGCTGTTTTTAATGCAGCGGCTATTTATCTTGGAGATAAATTTCATATTGTTTATAGGGCAATGGCGCATAGCGGTCGTTGTGTTTTAGGTTATGCTAGTAGCAAAGACGGTTTGATTATTGACGAAAGATTGAACGAGCCTATTTATGTACCACGTAAGGATTTTGAGATAAAAAATGGTGATGGATATTCAGGCTGTGAAGACCCTCGTTTGGTTGTTTTTGAAGGCAAGATTTTTATGTTTTATACGGCTTATGATGGGGTGAATCCTCCTAGTGTGGCGCTTAGTTCTATTGAAATTAATGATTTCTTAAATAAAAAATGGAATTGGGAGATGCCAAAGATTATCTCTCCCTTAACAGAGTTTAATAAAAACGCTTGTATTTTTCCGGAAAGAGTAAATGGGAAAATAATCGCTCTGTATCGGATGAATAATAGTATTGATTTCCAGCTTATTGATGATTTAGATTTTGCTGGTGGAGAATTAGGGAACGAAACTAATTGGATTATTCCTCGCAAAGGAATGTGGGATAACAAAAAGGTTGGGATTACAGGCCCGCCGATAAAGACCGAGCATGGCTGGTTGCTTATTTATCATGGTGTTTCCGAGCATTCAAAATATCGACTGGGAGCAATTTTGCTTGATCTGGAAAATCCTGAGAAAATATTAGCAAGAACCGATAGGCCGATTTTAGAACCTTTGATGGATTACGAAATTGAAGGACAGATTAGAAATGTTGTTTTTTCTTGTGGCGTTGTTTTGAAAGATAATACTTTATTTGTATACTATGGAGGAGGGGACACTGTATTAGGAGTTGCGACTACGTCTTTGGATGACATAATTGCTAAGTTGAAAGACTGCGTTTATGAATAACAAAAGATTAACAAAAAGCAAAAGACTCTTTAGTAGCATTGTTATTGAAGAAAAAATAAAAGAAATAAGTTCGTTTTTGCGTGACAAAGAGCTATCCCAGATGTTTGTTAATTGTTTTCCTAATACGCTTGATACTAGTGTTTATTACCAAGAAAAAAAAGGTAGGCCAGACACTTATATAATAACAGGAGATATTCCCGCCATGTGGCTTAGAGATTCCAGCGCTCAGCTTTGGCCTTATTTACAGTTTGTAAATAGGGATGTAAAATTAAAGAAATTATTTCAAGGTTTAATTAAC
>JAGGWH010000061.1 GCA_021157585.1 Bacteroidales bacterium
AAAGGAAAGAAGATGCAGAAGCTATTCGTAATGGTAAATTAAGTCCGATAGATTTAAAAGAAGAAGATCGCGATTATTATTTGGAAAGAAGATACCCTGCTTTTGGTAATCTTGTTCCTCGTGATGTTGCTTCTCGTGCAGCTAAAGAGCGTTGCGATGCCGGATATGGTGTTGGAACAGGCTTAGCCGTATATCTTGATTTTGCCGATGCTATTAAGCGTTTAGGCGAAGATGTAATTAGAGCAAGATACGGGAACTTATTCCAAATGTATGAGAAGATTGTAGACACAGATCCATATACGCTTCCTATGATGATATATCCTGCTGCTCACTATACTATGGGTGGAACTTGGGTTGATTATGAATTACAAACTACTATCCCTGGATTATTTGCTGCCGGCGAAGCTAATTTCTCCGATCATGGTGCTAACCGTTTGGGAGCATCGGCATTAATGCAAGGATTATCTGATGGTTACTTTGTATTACCTTATACTATTCAGAATTATTTAGCTTCTGAAATTGGCACCGGAGCTATACCAACAGATACTGCCGAGTTTGACGAGGCTGAAAAATCTGTTAAAGAGCGTATAAGTCACTTAATGAGCCTAAAAGGATCTAAATCACCTGACTATTTCCACAAAAAGCTTGGACATATTATGTGGAATTACGCCGGTATGGGACGTAATAAAGAAGGTCTGGAACATGCTTTAGAGGAAATCCCTAAACTACGTAAAGAATTTTTTGAGAATGTACATATTACAGGAACTACAGACGAATTTAATCCTGAATTGGAAAAAGCCTTACGTATAATAGATTTCTTTGATATGGGTATGTTGGTTGCAACTGACGCATTAAACCGAGAAGAAAGTTGTGGCGGACATTTTCGTGAAGAATATCAAACAGCTGAAGGCGAAGCTTTACGTAGAGACGATGAGTTTATGTATGTTGCTGCTTGGGAATATAAAGGCGAAGGTGTTAAACCGGAGCTTCATAAAGAACAGTTAACATATGAAGCTATTGAGGTAAAAACCAGAAATTATAAATAGAATTTTATTTATGAAATATTTTGCTTTTGCAAAGCATTTCATATTCAAATAAAAGATAGAAAAATGGATTTAACATTAAAAATATGGCGTCAAGAAAATGCCCAAGCCAAAGGGGGATTTGTAGATTATGAGGTTAAAGGAGTTTCTCCTGATTCTTCTTTTCTCGAAATGCTAGACGTATTAAATGAATCTTTGGTAGATAAAATTGAATCACCTGTTTGTTTCGATCACGATTGTCGTGAAGGTATATGTGGTATGTGTAGTTTGTATATTAATGGTCATCCTCATGGTCCTGATAATGCTATTACAACTTGCCAATTGCATATGCGTAAATTTAAAGACGGAGACACCATTACTATTGAACCTTGGCGTTCTAAACCATTTCCTGTAATTAAGGATTTGGTTGTCGATCGTTCAGCTTTTGATGATATTATTCAAGCCGGAGGGTATACTTCTGCACATACCGGAGGTGTTCCCGATGCAAACGCAACTTTAATTTCAAAATACGCTTCTGATCTCGCAATGGATGCTGCTGCTTGTATTGGATGTGGTGCCTGTGTTGCTGCTTGTAAAAATGCTTCGGCTATGCTATTTGTCTCAGCAAAGGTTTCTCAATTTGCTTTATTACCACAGGGTCAAGTTGAAAAAGAACGGCGTGTTCAGAAAATGGTAGCTAAAATGGATGAGTTAGGATTTGGTAATTGTACCAATACTTACGCTTGCGAAATGGAGTGTCCTAAAGAAATCTCTGTTTCTAATATTGCTCGTATGAATCGTGAATTCTTAGGTGCGAAAATTTTAAAGACAGAAAAAGTTAAATAATTTCAAATCGAAAATAAGTCTCAAATGCTTAGGTATTTGGGGCTTATTTTGTTATCACGATAAACTTTTTATAGGGAAAGAAGTTTTTGTAATTTGTTCGCTATTGTAATAACTCAGCTTAATAAACAAATAGATATATTTCTTAACTTTATAAATAATCATTTGAGATTTAATAATATAGACGGGTCTTAACGATAAATAGTACTGCTATCTTTGGCAAATATTAATATTTAAGATAGCTTTGCATTCTTTAAACTTAACACGGTAAAACTAAATATACAATGGATTTATTTGATAAATTAAACGTCGAGAATAGCGAAATAGGACAATATGCCAAAGATGCCGAAGGCTATTATGCTTTTCCAAAATTGGTAGGACAATTAGGTAGCCATATGGAGTTTTTAGGGAAAAAACGTCTGGTTTGGTCTCTTAATAATTATCTTGGTCTTGGAAATCATCCAGAAGTTCGTAAAGCCGATGCCGATGCTGCCAAAGACTGGGGTCTTGCTTATCCTATGGGAGCTCGCATGATGTCTGGTCACACTAAGTATCACGAACAGTTAGAAGAAGAATTGGCTGCATTTGTAAAAAAAGAATCAGCATACTTACTTAATTATGGTTATCAGGGAATGGTTTCTATTATCGATTCTCTTGTCGACCGTCACGATGTAATTGTTTACGATTCTGAAGCTCACGCTTGTATTCTTGATGGTATGCGTTTACATGTTGGAAAACGTTTTGTGTATCCTCATAACGATATGGAAAATCTTGAAAAGCAATTGATAAGAGCCAATAAGATGACTGAAAAAACAGGCGGCGGTATACTTTTAATTACCGAAGGCGTTTATGGAATGACGGGTGGATTAGGTCACTTGAAAGATATTGTTGCTCTAAAGAAGAAATATAACTTCCGTATTTTAATTGATGATGCTCATGGTTTTGGTACTATGGGACCCGAAGGTCGTGGAACTCACATTCATTATGGTGTTGAAGATGAAATTGATGTCTATTTTGGAACCTTTGCTAAGTCGATGGCGGGAATAGGTGCTTTTGTTGCTTCCAAACCCGAGATTATCAAGTTCTTAAAATATAATATGCGTTCACAAATTTATGCCAAATCATTACCAATGCCTATGGTAATTGGAGCTTTAAAGCGTTTGGATATGATTAGAACACGTCCTGAATTTTTAGAAAAACTATGGTTAGTTGTAAATACTTTACAAAAAGGATTACGCGAGGCAGGATTTAATATTGGACAAACAGAGTCTATGGTTACTCCCGTTATTCTTTCGGGTACAGTAGCAGATGCTACACAGATAACTTACGATTTACGTGAGAATCATAATATTTTCTGCTCTATTGTTGCTTATCCTGTTGTTCCTAAAGGAATTATTTTATTACGTTTAATCCCCACAGCAGATCACTCTTTAGAAGATGTAGATTATACTATCAAATGCTTTAAAGATGTTAAGCGTAAACTCGAAACAGGAGAATACAGTAAAGAGATGAAATCTATGACAGCGGAATAAGCTCATTATATTTAAAAAAAAGCCTTGTCTGTAAGTTAACCGACAAGGTTTTTTTATGCCTTTATGTTTGAGGTTTTGAGCTTGGGTTGTCTTTTTTTTCTACATTTGTGATAATGAGTCCTGTTTTACAACTTCCGATACTTAGCTTGGGTTTTAAATTGAATTTACTTTTCAATTTATTTGTAGATAGACTTATGTTGATGTTTTCTTCTCGCCCCACAGGGCAGTATTCTACTCTCGGAAGAATAATTCGTATTCTTAAATTTTTAAGACGTTCCGCACAAAAACGCAGAAAGCAAAAAAAACAGGAAAAGAAAAAGAAAAAGGATAAAAAACATAAAGAGCGTAAATTTCAAAGGCGTTTGCTTTGGCGAAAGATAAAAGTTATTTTTCGAGCTACATTTTTAGGTAAGAGAAGCAGTATTCAGCAAAAACGACTATTAGAAATGAAACGTCGTAAAGCTTGGAAAAAACGCCGTAAAAAGCGGATTAGAAAAGTAATATTGAAGAGTTTTTTCAAAAAGAAAAAGAAAAGTAACATTCGTCTTTCAATCAAGAAAAAACAAAAAGAAGAAAGAGCTTTTCACCGCTACCGCCGACTTCGGATTTATAAATTTATTCTAAAGCGAAATACTCAAATTCTGTTTGATTTTTTAAAAGGAAAAGGTTTTCCGAAAAGAAAGAAGAAAGAGCAATCATTTATTAAACAATTATTTACTCGTGAGTATTTACTTATTGCCTTTAATTCTTTGCTTTTCTTTTTACTAGCTTATTTTATTATTTCGTTTATCAATAAACTGGGAATGGCATTTACAGCTATGCATTTCGATTATAAAACCGTAATGTATTATTATAAAGTTGAGTATCTTGTTGATAATGAAGATTGGTATGCCGACTCGGTAAAAGCTATTTTTGCTTCAGGACCTGTTTTCTCAGTTATTGCAGCCACATTATTACTTATTTTATACAGTAAGGTGTATTTAGAAGATGGTTTAATGAAGCTGCTATTGTTGTGGGGGATGTTTCATGGTTTCAATACTATTTTGGGTGGAGGTTTAATAGGAGCATTAACCGGAAAGGAGTTTGGTTATACAATAATGTATTTGTATTATTCTGATACGGGCAAACTCGTTATTGCGCTTTTGGTTTTATTAGTGATGGTTGTTTTGGGCTCTTCAAGCGTTAAGTTTTGGATTTTTTCGGCTAATACTTATTATAATTTCTCAAGGCCGGCAAAACGTCAGTTATTTATTACTAGTCAGGTTTTTATTCCTTATGTAGTGGGGAATGGATTAATTTTTTTAATCAATCAACCTAAATTAATTGCTTATGATTTTTTGGTAAATCTAAGTCTGATTTTTATGTTGATTCCTGTATTATTACTTAGCAGGTATCATCAGGAGTATTATTTTGACGAGAAGAAGAAACAAATAAAATTATCTGCTTCCACTTTGATCGCTACTATTGTAATCTTGGTGCTTTACCGTATAGGTTTAGATTATGGACTAAGGATGGGATAAATATTGTTCAATTAAAGAAATACAAAATTTAGCTGCAATCTCAATAATAAAACCTATTGATAATAAAATTGTTTATCGAATTCAGTCTAAAATATAATCTCTGTTAAATATCCATTAATTACATTAACATTTCTTCCGTATTAAAATGGATGAAAGCCCTTTGTAAAATTTGTATATTTGCTTTTGGATAAGATATATCCCATTTGAATTTAGCCATCAGAATCTTGTAGTTATGGAAGATTATAAAAAACTTTTAACGGATTTGTATACTGTTAATGATCCCGAAAGAATTAAACAAATAGATTATTTTCTAGAACGATATAAAGGTAAAGAAAGACAATTTTATGTTAGTCAACAGGCTAAATATAAAAAGCAAAAACCGGTATCTGATAGTAAAAAGATTATTGAAGAAGCTTTAGCTCGAATAAAAGCTCAATCGGATGATAAATCTAAAGCGAAAATAGATAGCAAGCCTAAAATTACCAAAAAAGTTGTTACGGAATCTAAAGAAGTTAATGTTCCGATTAAGACGGCGGATGAAAAGAAGACTGTAGTCAGCCCCGTTGTTACTGAGAAAGAGATTGTAAAAGAATCAGCCGAGGAAAATAAAAAGAAGGAAGATATTAGCGATGAAAAAAAACCGATAATAAACGAGAAAAAGAAAGATCCTTCACCCCAAGAAAAACCTGCAAAAAAAGATATTTGGTTTGATGAAAAACCAAAACAAACATCATCAACTCAGGCAAATAGACCTCCTTTTGAAACAGATAAAAATTTTAAGAAAAAGTATTTTCTATATATTTTCGGAAGCGTTTTGTTAGTCATTATTCTTGCCGTAGTTGTTTTTTTCGTGTTCTTTTATGCTCCAACTACCAAAAAAGTTAATACAACTACTGAAAAACCTAAGACAACAATCACAAAAAAAACAACAGCTACCAAGCCTGAAGAAACTACAAGCTCTACAGAAGAGTCAAGTATTAAAAGCAAGAAAGCAATACAACAAACCCTTAAACCAAAGGTTAAAACTACTACAAAAAAACAAGCCCCTTCTTATTTAGGAGATGTATACATTAAAAAAGGAAGTATTACTTTGCCTGCTTATTTTGTTGCCTGCTCTGCTGTTAGAAAGGAAAGCTTAGCAGTAAAAAAAGTTAGAGAGTTAAAAGCAAAAGGTTTTGCTGCTTCTTATTATTGGATTCCTGATTTTGTTGATCACGGAAGTCCATATTTTAAGGTAGTAATTGGTCCTTTTGCAACACGTATGGATGCAATGAAAAAATTAACTCCGGTACAAGAAAGAGCGGAATTTGACGCTTATGTTTTAGAATTAAAATAGAAAATACATAGAACCCTAATCTACTTTTTATCTTCTTTCGGACTTTCCTTATCGTCTTCTTTGTCGTCTTCGGAAATACCTTTTTTAAACTCTTTAATGCCACTTCCAAGACCTTTCATTAGCTCTGGAACTTTTTTGCCCCCAAAAAGCAAAAGAATAACAATAGCAATCAAAGCAAGCGACCATAAGCCGGGAACGGCTAGTATTATAAACAATTCCATAGTTTTAATTTTTTATCCTTTTGCAAAGATATAAAAATACTTAGGTAAATCCATACGTAGTTTAATAACTCAAGATATTAATCATAGTACGATATAAAGGAATGTTTTACAGAAAATAGCGTATAATATTTTGAATCTTTTTGTTTTTTTATCGATTTGATTATTTGTATTTTTGCGTTCTTCTTGAGATAAAAAGGGCGATTAGCTCTTTGGTTTAGTCCGTCGGCTGACGGATGACAGGGTAGGGATACCCAAAAAAGAAATAAAGTCTGGAAGAAACAGATTAAAAAAGGGCTGTTAGCTCTTTGGTTTAGTCCGTCGGCTGACGGATGACAGGGTAGGGATACCCAAAAAAGAAATAAAGTCTGGAAGAAACAGATTAAAAAAGGGC
>JAGGWH010000062.1 GCA_021157585.1 Bacteroidales bacterium
GATGGTATTGCTGTTACAGGTAAAGCCAGCTCGCCTGTTTATATTCTTATCGAAGATGATAAAGTAAGAATTAAAAGTGCTCGTTCTTACTGGGGAATGGGAACGGACAGTTTTGATAAATTGCTTATTGAGAAATATGGTAAGCAATACCAAAGTTGTTATATCGGTCAAGGTGGTGAAAATGGAGTTCCTTATGCAAGTATAATAAATACTGCTGCTCGGGCTGCCGGAAGAGGAGGCGTAGGTGCTGTTATGGGCTCCAAGAATTTAAAAGCTATAGTTGTAAATGGTAATCAACAGCCCAATTTGGCAAAACATAAAATGTATTTGGAGCTTTTAGACAAAGCACGTACGGCTTTTCGTGAAGATAAAGAAGGTGTTGGATATTGGCGTTCGGGTGGAACAGCTAATGCTTTAGAAAGTTCCAGTAATAATGGAACTATGGCGGTAAGAAATTACCGTGAAGGGACTTTCAAAGAAATAGAAAAAATCAACACTAAAGCGGCACGTACTCAGATTTGGAAGCGCGATTTTGCTTGTTTTTCTTGTCAGCTTGCTTGTAAGAAAAGTGGTTTTGCAAAAGGAGCTTATGGCGGTGTTGTTCACGATGGTCCGGAATATGAAACAGGAACAATGATGGGCGCTAACCTTTTAATTTCTGATTTGGAAGGTCTTAATAAAATGATTTTTATTTGCGATGATTATGGAATAGATATCATTACTGTTGGTGGTGTTTTAGGCTTTTTAATGGAAGCTCGTGAAAAAGGTTTGATTGATCTTGAATTTTTAGATGGGATTGATTTAAGGTGGGGAGCTGTAGATGCATCCATAGAGATGATACATAAAATCGTTCGTAAAGAAGGCGTTGGAAAACTTGCTTCTCAGGGGGTAAAAGCTTTAGCAGCTCATATTGGTCAAGGTTCTGAGGAATTTGCTATTCATGTGAAAGGACACGAATTAGCCGCTTGGAATGTAAATACTCATGCTGAAAGGATGATGATAACTTATGGAACAGCAAATAGGGGTGCTTGTCATTTGAATGGATCAAATCCTAATCGTCAGAATTACGATGCTACTCAAGATTCTCTTGGAGCTTGTAGTTTTGCCGGAAGGTGGTATAAAGGAGAAATTTCCTACCGTCAATTTATTGAAGCTATTACTGGTGTTGAGCAAACAGATGAGGAGTTTAATCGCATTGGAGAGCGTATTTTTAATTTGGAGAAAATGTTTAACTATCGCGAAGGATTTAATCGTGATGATGATTGTTTGCCCGAACGCTTTTTTAAAGATGCTCATACCTACGGAAAAGGGAAAGGTATATTATCTACTCATGAGGATTTTGATAAATGGATAGAAGAATATTATGTTGATCGCGGATGGGATAAAAACAGCAGTAAACCAAGTCGAGAAAAATTAGTAGAATTAGGTCTGGAATTTACTTCTTGAAACCTTTTGTTATTCTTCTCCGCCAAAAGGCGGAGAAGAATCTCTTAGTTGTTATAAGTTATTTTAGAATAGTGTTTTCTTTTAAATCCAAGCCTAATGTTTTTCCTTTTTTTATGGCGGGGATTCCATCAATCATCCATTCCGGAGCAGCAGCTCCTTTTAGATAATAGTCAAAGAATTGTTTCATCCTAATGGTAAAATCCATTTGATTTGCACGTTTTTTTGTCAAATTATGTCCGGCATCATTATAATTTAATAACCAAGCGGGTTTATTTAATCGGCGCATAGCCACAAAAATTTCTATTCCTTGATACCAAGGCACAGCTCCATCTTTATCATCGTGACGAAACATAATTGGAGTATTAATTTTTGGCGCGTAAAATACGGGGGAATTCTCAATATAATGCAGAGGCTTTTCCCATAATGTTCCACCAATTCTACTTTGTGTTTCTTCGTATTGGAACATTCTACTCATTCCGCTTTGCCAGCGGATACCACCGTAAGCACTTGTCATATTAGAAACCGGAGCGCCCGAGTTAGCGGCTTTAAAAATATCTGTTTGTGTAACAATATACAGTGTTTGGTAACCGCCCCAACTTTGTCCCTGAATACCAATATTTTCTTTATCAACAAAACCTTTGGCAATAATGGATAATGTTCCGCTAACTACATGGTTATAGGCACTCATTCCGGGATAACCATCTTTATAATGAATATTAGGCATAAATACCAAATAGCCATTACTTACATAATGAATAGGATTTATTACAGATCGGCTTGGAGAGGGAGTATAATGATAAAATAAATTATCGGAATGTAAACGATAGAAATATACTATCATCGGATATTTCTTTTTAGGGTCAAAATTCTCAGGTTTATAAAGTAATCCCTCCACTTCTTTTCCATCGGTATTATTCCACTTTACCAATTCAACACTTCCCCAATTATATTCGTTTTGTTGAGGATTAGCTTCTGATAATTTCATTTCGTTTTTAAAATATAGAGTGCTCGACCAAAGGTTGTAATACTCTTTAATATTTCCTCTTCGCCAAATAATACGATTAGCTTTTTTTGCTTTAATGGGTGATAAATAACGATAGTTTCCCATAGTTAACTCCTCAACATTAGATGTTTTGAAATTAAGAGCGTAAAAGCCTCCTTGCTTAGTAGTTTTATTTTGTGCTCTGAGTATTATTGGAGTTTTGGTATCTATCCATTCTTGTTCAGGATCGAGTTTCAGATAACGAAGTTGTATATTGTTTTTTCTTCCAAAACCCTTGGTTAGATTACGTGTTTTTTCTTTTCCTGATGGATCGGCTATCCAAAGATCGAACTTATCGTAAAAGATTAAATTTTTATCGTTGGCTGTCCAGCCTGCTAAACCATAATCTCCCGGGTCTTGTGGATAATCGTCGGATTCGTCGTAAACAGGAACATTAATACCTTTTGTTAAACAAACGATATTTCCTCCTTTTGTTGGTTTTGCATACCAGCTGCTGTCTTCGTTAGCATACCAATATACATATTTGCCATTAGGCGATAAGCCAAAACGAGATTGAATTTCTTTAATTAGCAGGCTTTTGTCTCCGGTATTTACATCTACAGCATAAACATCGCGATAGCCGGGCATTTCCCACGACATTCTTTTTTTATAAGCTCTGTTATCTGTACCTAAAGCAATATTGGAATTACCTTTAAGCAGAGTACGAACTTCTTGCATTTCGGGAGAAGCCAACTGTATAAGTTTGTCTGTTTTTAAATGGTAAACACTTAAATATGTTCTTTTCTTTTCGCGAGAAAGCTGTGCAAGTTGTTGCGGTTGCAAAAGGGGATCTTGCCAGTGCCAAATATCGATAATTACTTTTTCTTCTGATAGAAGAGTATCTTTAATTTCTTTTTCGGGCTTTGCAGCAATACCAAAATATAGTTTTTCATCATCGCGAGAGAAATAAATTTTCCCGTTTTTACTTACTGTCCAATCGTTGGTAAATGCAATATTATTGGTATCTGCAATCATTTTTAGTGATTGCTGTTTAACAGAATAATTATGTAAGCGATAAAGTTTGTGTTTTGCGGTATCGATAGTGCTTAAAAATGCAAGATTATTTCCTTTGTTGTCAGCCGTAGGTTTGTTGATAATTCCTTGCAGTTTAAATACTTCTGCTGTTTTTTCTTTTTTTGTATCGAAAACAAATAGTTTAGATAGCGGCAGGCTGTCTCTTTCAAAAGTGCTAAATCCTATAAGTTTTCCATTCCGGGAAAGAGTATAATCTGCAACATTTTTAAACTCATACTTTGCTCCACTTACCGGATTCATTAGGGTTAGTATATTCGTCTTCGGATCGCTTTTAGGTGCTTTTTTCTTCTTTTTTGGTTTTTCCTTTTCTTCTTCTTTTTTAGTCGTGTCCTTTTTAGGCTTTTCAGCTTTTAGTAAAAAAGCCATCCAATTGCTTCCTTCTTTAGCAACTTCAACAGAAATTAGATTTGCATAGGATTCGAGTTTATCCATTTTAAGGTTTAGAATAAACAAGGAATCTTTTGGAAGGTCGTCTTTTTTCTTCTTTTTTAGTTTCAAATCGCGTACTTTTTTGTATTCGGCTTTCACTTTAAATACAATAAAATCTTCTGATTCAGGAAAAACGGCTTTGTATCCACGAGGAAAAACTTTTTCATTATTTCCATCAAAATCTTTAATAATAAGATTTCCGTCTCCGACTTGTGGATTAAGTTCGTAGCTAACAAAATTTCCGTTTGAAGAAATTATTGTAGACGAAACGCTTTTCCAGTCGTTATATATTTCCGGTGAGATTACTTTTTTATTTTGTGCTGTTAATAGTGTTTGGCTGATGAGTATAAAAGCCACAATAAGTACTGATTTTCGCATAGGTTTATGTTTTAATTTGGTTAACGGTAAGCTAAAATACAAATTTCTATGGATCAAACTTTAGTAGTCAGATTTTGGCTAAGTATTTGTTTGTGCATGCCCGTTAAAAATATTATCTTCGTAAAACAAAACAAACACATTATGAAACACAAACTAATTTTAATTCTGTTGATTGGTATTTTTACAATTGGCGGAAGTTATGCACAGAATAAAAAAAGAATAAAAAAAACAATTTTAAAAGGGCTCGTTTTAGATACTGAAAATAAACCTATAAAAGAGGTGTCTGTTTTTGTTGATGGAAAAAACTGCAAAATTTTAAGTGATGATGAAGGGCGTTTTGAACTTAAAATCAAGTCAAACGCTAAAACCATAACTCTTTTTACACCTATACAAGGAGCAACGGAAATTGCCTATGAAGGAGAGGAAGAAATGGTTTTTGTATTAAAGACAGTAAAAGACATTATTCAAAATGCAGTTGAGGAGGCAAAAGGCAAAGAAAATGACGTGACAAGAGCTGCTTATATTAAAGCACATAACCGGAATATTAATAATAGTAAGCGTAAAGCCAATAAAGATACCGCTAAAGATGTATATCACTATCGTAATATTTACGAGATGATTCAAGGCGAGGTTGCCGGTGTTACAGTTAGTGGCAGTACCGTCACTATTAGAGGTGTAAAATCTCTTACATTGAGTAATTCTCCAATTTTTGTTGTAAACGGAATGATAGTTAATAGTGTCGACGATATTTCTCCATCGCAAGTAAAATCCATATCAGTTTTAAAAGGAGGAGCATCTACCGCTATTTACGGTTCGCGTGGTGCTAATGGTGTTATTGTTATAACTCTTAAAACTGCCGTTGACGATTAATAAAATAAAAACACTTATTATGAAATACAAACTAATAATTTTATTATTTATTAGTGCCTTTATCGTTGAAGGTGTAAATGCTCAAAGTAAAAAGAAAAGTAAGAAAATAGTATTGAAAGCTTTAGTTGTTGATATGGAGAATAATCCCATACGGAATGCTACTGTTTTTGTTGATGGGAAAAAAACTAATATAAAAAGTGATGATGATGGTAGATTTCAATTAAAAGTAAAACGAGATGTAAAAACCATTACCGTTTTCACTCTTTTTAATGGAGTGGATGAGTTAGAATATAAAGGGCAAGAAAAAGTAAAATTTGTTTTATCCTCAGAAAATTTGGTACAAAAAAATCGTTTAAATACATCTGAAGAAGACGAAAGTGATTTAGTAAATGTTGGCTACGGAAATACTCATAAACGAAATTTAACTAATAGTGTTGGTGAGGTGGACAAAGAACAGTTGAAAAACGCTCATTTTTATTCCAACATTTACGATATGATTAAAGGTGAAGTCTCTGGTGTTGTTGTTAATGGTCAAAGTATAACAATTAGAGGAAAATCCTCTTTAACGCAAAGCAGCGAACCTCTTTATGTTGTTAATGGAAGTCCAGCTTATAGCATTTCTGATATTTCGCCTAACGATGTTAAGTCTATTTCTATACTAAAAGGAGCTTCTGCGGCTATTTACGGTTCGCGTGGAGCTAATGGTGTAATTGTAATTGTCCTTAAAACAGCTAACGATAGGTAACATTTAAATATTGCTAAACAAAAGAGCCGCCTTTCTTTTTTCAGAAGGGCGGCTCTTTTAATTCAAACTATTTTTTACTTCTTAATGATTTGGCGCATATAGACTTTATCCTCAATTTCTACCTTGATAAAATAGATTCCTGTTTTGTAAGTAGAGAAATCAATATTTAATCGTTTTAAGCCAGCCACTTCTTTCATTTCCATCATTTGCCCAACAAGATTATAAACCGAATATCGGAAGTCGCCAATACTCTCCATTGATAAATCCAGCGTTACCGAATTTTGGGTTGGGTTGGGATAAATATTGATGGTATGACTCTTACTTAAGTCAAGAGTTCCAACGTGAACTGTTGCAACAGAATATCTTCCGCCATAGTAACCCATATCGGCACGCCATGAACCTTGTCCTTCATCATAAGATAAAACAGCATCAAGAGAATCTGGATGTCCAGCATCAATTGCGGGAGAATACCCTAATAATGATGTTTCTAATCTGTAAATCATTCCAGTTGAACTTTCCAATAATGGATCTTCATCCAGGCAACCAATTCCAAAATGAGCTTTTTCCGAATCGCCTTCAATTATGGAATATGTTATAACAGGAGTTTTTCCTTCCACGTATAATTCAACTTTACTATTATCAAACATTATACTATTTATAACTTCTAACTCTGTGTTTTCGCCATAAGTGTGAAAAGTTCCGCCACCATTATCAATAGAAACATTATCTGCTGAAGTCATATTCACAACTTTGAGAAGAGAACCGGTAATATCCGCTGTAACTTCTATTGCACCACCCATTCCAGCAGTTTCATTTTTGGCTAACAAGATATTACTAATAGTAAGTGAAGAATTGTCCACAACAACAGCACCACCACCAGTGATTGAGTAATTATTAATAAACTGTAATTTGTGTAAATATGGATTTGAGTTTTTAATATACATAGCTCCACCGGCTGTTGTAATAGCTTCGCCAGTTTGTCCAAGTTCTTTTCCATTTAGTTCAAAGTAGCAATCCTCAATATGTGGGTTAGAATCTTCAATATACATTGCTCCACCATATCTTGCACTATTTGCATAAAATAATGAGTGTTTAACCTCCACATTATCAGAATTATAAATTGCAATTGCTCCGCCACCTTGATAAGTCATATCCATTTTATCTGCATAATCAAATCTACAATTTGCAATAATTGATGTGCCAACTTCAGAATCATTTAAGTTATTGAAAAGTATTCCCTTCCAATTTTCACCTTGGAATTTTATATAGTCTGTGTCAAGCTTAGTTACCCCTTCTCTTTCTGCCCCAATAGCTAACAAAACACCTTCAACTTTTATTTGATAAGGACCAGAAACAAGAACTTGCTTCACAACTTCAGAAATTATTAATGTATCGCCTTCCTGAATTAAAATATCTCCATCAATAGTTATTGTTTCGCAATCCCAAATGCCTGAAACTTCACCCGTAAAATGACAACCAGGAAGTATTGATTTATCCCACCAATTGTCTTCACCACCGTAAGCACCAATGTCGGAGAGTTTTGTTCCAAGACCTCCAGACTCGCAATTTAAAACAAGATCACTTATGTTTGGGTCGCCCATATCAATGGCTGGAGAGTTTGAAGTATTTCCACAAGCTGTGCTTTGAAGGTGATAATCATCATTAGCAGCATCGCGGAAAAGAGGAGCAATATTTTCAATATTTGTTGTTGCATCATCGCTACCAACATAATTACCTTGAATAATTGAATAGGTGTAAAGACCACCTGCTTGATAATTTAAATCACTTCCGTTATTATAAACAATACAATTATTAAGCTGTGGATCAATCTCGCCTCCTAAAACGCCACCCCAACCCGAAGAGTTAGTATTATCAGCAATAGTACAATTTGTAATATTGGCTGTATTTCGCGACCAAAATTTTATTCCCGTAGCACCGTTTTTGGCAATTACACAATTTTTTATTTCGGATGTAAAAATGGTTCCCCAGTTTTGAACTGTTTGGAAACGCAAACCATGTATGCTATTTCCAATAATTTCACAATTTACAATAGTTGATGGCGATTCAAGAAAAATTGCACCATCACCACCATTATTTTTTATACCTACATGTTCAATTTTAAAAGAAGAAAATTCTGCACGTATTCCATTTCCATTATAATTTGATATTTCACAATCTGTTATTTCAACTTCAGAATGTTCAGCGTTAATACCGTGGCCAGAATATTGAACAGGGTTTTCAAAGATTGAATTTTTAATTTTAACTTTAGAGCTATCAGCATAAAGGCCAAACGTACCATTCATATTTAGACTTTCAATATTTGCATCGGAGCTTAACAGAGTTATTGAACCCGCTCTAAGCATAGAAACATTTTTAATATTTCCAGAAGAATAAATTGAAGTAAAAACACCTCCTAAACTACCGGATTCATAACAATCAGACAGTTTAGTATTTGATACATTTACAGTTGATTTGTAAAAAATAAGACCTCCGCCAAAACGTCTATTAAATTGACTACTCGCTTCATCCAACCATCGTTCATAAGCATATTTAATATTACAATAATCTAATGTGGATGGAGTTTGTTCGTTTTCATCGGTAGAGTGAAACGTTATTCCATACCAGAATCCTTCGTAGTAGGGGTATGAAGTTGTTTCTTTAAGTGTATCAGAAGCAAAAGTGATGCTATAATTCTTTATTCCTTTGGCGATTAGAGTGCCGTAAACATCCATCTTATATTCACCTGTAAAGTAAACATATGTATTTGGTTTTATTTCTAAAGTTTCGTCTTGTGGAATTGTAATATCCCCAGTAACATAAACTGTGTCAACATCCCAATCACCAGAGACGTTACCCGAAACGTATTTGCTACTATAAGATCTAAAGTTAAGATAGCGAGCAAATCCAAGAGTTTCATATGTATCAAAAGCCACAACAAGTTTTTCATCATTTGGTCTTTTTATAAAAGAAAAAACACGGAGATAATCTGTTGTATCAGCAAGCTCTTCGCTGAAACGGGTTCTTCCTTCATATCCAAAAGTATTGTCTGTTGAACCATCCTCATTAAAGCGAGCTAAAAATATTATTTTTTCACGACTTTCTCCACGTAAACCATACTCTTCTCCGCCCCAAACTATTTTTCTATCAGGCATAAAATAGACTTCCTCTGACCGGTTAGAATTTACATCCTTTATTCCATCATTATCCCACGAAGCATCCAATTTACCTTCTGAATTTAGTTTTAGTATCAACGTATGTACTGTATTTCCAACTATTTCTAAAGCACAAATTATTTGCCCGTATGGATCAACATCAAACCCTTCAAGTTGAATAATATCATTCCCAATATTTAATGAATTACCGTCAGCAATATAAGAGCCTGAGTCGCCCCACTCACTATCAGCAATACCTTCTTTTGAGTATTTACTAACTGAAAATTCATTAGGAAACCCATAAAAGGCACGGGCAATATAGATGTTTTCATTAATATCTATTATTATTTTATCCCCAATTGGTGATTCAGTAATTCCTCCCACACCAAAATTAGAATCCAAAGTTCCATCGTTGTTATACTGCCTTAGTTCTGATTTATAGAAATTGGTTTCAGAGATAGCTCCACTGCGGTATTGAATACTAACCAAGTATTTATCATTTTTAGTTACTCTTATAGGTTTAATATACGCCCAACTATCAGCTTCAGTTTCTTCAATTAATAGTAAGAAGCCATTTTCTCCAAAATCAACATCGGCACTTCCGTCTCTATTTAATCTTAGAAGATAAATCTTATCACTATTATCCCCCTCGCTTCTACCAGTTAGAATAATTTTCCCATCAGATTGAACATCAATGCCACCAATTATGCTGAAATATGATCCCTTGTTTATAACAGCAACTCCATTTTCACCAAAAGATTCATCAAACGAACCATCTTCAAGATTTTTTATTAGGATACTACCGGTTTCATTATATGATAAAATTAAAGTAGAATTATCTGGCAGTAAAATTTGTTTTCCAATACTTCCCGACTCAACATCAGTCTTTATAATACCGCTAACTCCGTAGGTTCTATCAAGGGTGCCATCATCTTGTGCAGAAATGTTACTTGTTAAAAGCAATATAATTGCTAATAGATAAAAATTGATTTTACTTGTTTTCATTTTTTGCCTCCGTTAATTTTAATTGATTTTTATATTTTACGTGAGAATTTATACGCTTTTAAGTACAAAAAAAGTAATTACAATATGTAAATATAGCTTTTGTTGTGAAACAAAACCAATTACTTTGAATACGTTTGTAAAAAACAAGAAACCGTAATGTTTCAATTTAAATCCGTATCAACACCTTTTGTCCAATAAAACCCTACCAAATAATTTAGCAGGGTTTTACAAAAATTGGATTATTGAATTTATTCTACTTTTTCAGAATCATTGTCTTTGTTTCTACAAAATCGCCCAATTGTATTTGATAAAAATAGAAGCCAGAGGATGTTTTCCCAACCACAGAAGCAGGATCAAACTGAACCCTATGCTCACCTGCTGGCATTTCTTTATTAATCAATTCGGCTACTTGCTCCCCAAGAATATTATACACTTTTAAGCTTACTCTTTCTTTTCTAGGCAAACTAAACTCAATAGTTGTTTTCGTGCTGAATGGATTAGGGAAATTTTGAGACAAACCATAGCCATCTAAAATTTGAGACTCAAGATTTTCCGTTCCAACGTGAACAGTTGATAATCCACCGCCATAATAACCCATATCTGCACGTTCTGTACCCAATCCTTGATAACAATCAAGAACCAGATCTAAAGAATCAGGATGGCCAGCATCAATAGCTGGAGAAATCACGGTGTTTCCATCGCTGTAAGAACAGCTATTGTTTGAAAGTTTGTAATTTGATCCTGTTGCAAAATAAGGATTCTCATCCATACAGCCTAGTCCAAAATAAGACTCGGAAGATGCTGCATCAACAAGAGAATATGTAATACTTGGCACTCCTCCACCTAAATAAATCTCCGGCTTACTGCTTCCATAAAGTATGCTGTTGATAATGGTTGGATTGGAATCCGGATTTAAATAAAATGATCC
>JAGGWH010000063.1 GCA_021157585.1 Bacteroidales bacterium
CATACGGGACGATACTTTCTCGTGATTCGGTTTTACCAATATCGAATCCCTACGGGATTTATATTTATATAATTATGGAGTGCTAAAGATATCTCAGTACCGTAGGTACTAAAGCTTGGTAAAAACACAATCGAAAAATCTCTCGTCCCGTATGGGACGATACTTCTCGTGATTCGGTTTTACCAATATTGAATCCCTACGGGATTATTAATCTCCTGATTAAGCTTTACAGACTAACCTTCTACAATTTCTCCAACTCCACTGTAAAGTGGCGCATAATTGGAGCTTCTTTTATAATTTTTACTCCACGTTTAATCTCATTTCGCTTTGCATAAAGATTACCTAAAGCAACTGCTACATATTCCATATGATTGTTGGTATATGTTCGGCGTGGAATTGCTAGTCGAACTAATTCTAATTCCGGATAGCGGTTTTCGCGAGTAATAGGATCTCGATCTGCCAAAATAGCACCAATTTCCACAGCACGTACACCGGCTTCAATATAAAGCTCGATAGCTAAAGTTTGGGCAGGAAATTCTTCTTTCGGAAGATGAGGTAAAAAACGTTTTACATCAATAAAAATAGCATGACCGCCAAAAGGTTCTTGCATAGGAACACCAAAATCTTTTAAGCGTTGCCCAAGAAATGCCGTTTGTTTGATTCTGGAATCTAAAGTATCAAATTCGGTTCCTTCGTCTAATCCTTGAGCAAGTGCATTCATATCGCGACCCGACATGCCGCCGTAAGTGATAAAGCCTTCGAACATAATGGCGAAAGTGCTGGCTTGCTTAAATAAATCCTCATCTTTAAAACCTATAAAACCGCCCATATTTACTATTGCATCTTTCTTTGAACTCATAGTCATAGCATCGGCATAGCTGAACATTTCTTTCACTATTTCCTTGATGCTTTTATCGGCATAGCCTTTTTCTTTTTGTTTGATAAAATAGGCGTTCTCAGCAAATCGAGCCGAATCAAAAACAACACGAATACCATATTTGCGCGACATTGTATATACTTCACGCAGGTTTTGCATAGAAACGGGTTGCCCTCCCGATGAATTATTGGTTATGGTTACAATAATCATCGGAATTTTTTCCGCAGGATTACTCTTTAATACATTTTCCAGTTTGTTTAAGTCGACATTACCCTTAAAATCGTACTGAGCAGTAGTATCAAAAGCCTCGTCTATTGTACAGTCAATGGCAGTTGCTTTACGGAATTCTATATGACCTTTGGTTGTGTCGAAGTGTGAGTTTCCGGGAACTATCATACCTTCTTTAACTAAAACGGAAAAAAGTACATTTTCTGCCGCTCTACCTTGATGGGTAGGTAAAAAATAAGGAAAGCCAAGAATATTTTCTATGGCATTTTTCATTTTATAATAGGAAGAAGCACCGGCATAACTTTCGTCACCTAACATTATTTCCGACCACTGTTTATCGCTCATTGCTCCTGTGCCTGAGTCGGTTAGTAAATCAACAAAAACTTGATTGCTTTTTAAGTTAAATAAATTGTAATTGGCGTCTTTAATCCACTGTTCACGCTCTTCACGAGTACTTTTTTTAATGGTCTCCACCATTTTTATCTTATAAGATTCTGCAAAAGGTAATTGCATAACAAATCGTTTTAAAAATTAAAAAAATGAAATTATCTAATCGGGAAAAAGCTAGAAATGGTAAGTATCTCTCTTCTTAATATTAAGATAAGGAGATGAAAACATAAACTGATAAAAAGGATAGCTTTTCATAGTCTTATTTTGATTAACAAAAATAAAGATTTTTTTGAGACCAAATTAAATTATAGAAAAAATAATACCTCTAAATGACAATATCTAAGTTCTTTAGTAAAATATTGTTAACTAATTTAGCAAAATTACCGAATGCGGCTTGTGTTATAAGTTATGGCATATTTAGGATTTCTTCTCTACTCAATAAACTCCAGTCTAACAACTAATTATGATTTTAAATGCACCACAATAATCTATTTTATCGAAGAAATTATCAGTGGGAACTGCTTCTGATAATATTATCGTAAAGCACCTCGTAATCGCTTTTCTGCAGGCACTTAGAAAGATAATGCTAAGTATTGTGATTAGGAGAATAGTATTTTCATAATCCAAATTCTATATTTAGATAAATAAATGATTTGTTATTAAGATTTCCGGCATATGGAAACCAACCTTGATAATTTAAAGCCATACGGATTTTAGATATTGGTGTATATTGAATTCCACCTATAATAGCACTTCCGTCTTCTGCTATGTTCCAAGCTTGTATTTCTTTATTTAGGATGTTAGATCTGAAAATATCATATCGACTAAATATTTGAAATTTATCATTAAAAGAATAAGAGGCAGTAGCAGAGAAAATATTTAGGTTCTCATTTAAAGCATTTTTTACATTATACTGTTTGTCGTATTCAAACCCTATGGATATTTTTTTGTCAATTTTATATCCTATAAAATTTGCTATTGTTATTTGGTTGTAATTTTTTGATAAAATATCAATGTATGTTCTTATAATCAGCCCTTTATAGGGTTTGAGAGTGAGGCCGACTGCTGCTTTATAGGTACTGTCGTGTTGTAATATAGCGTTGCCTTCGCCATTAGAAAGGGTTAAATCTATTTCTGCAAACTGATTTATTTTGTAATTGGCAGAAAGTCCTAAATCGGAGGAAGTCCCAAATTTATATTTATCGGTTGCCGATTTTTCAATATAACGATGACCCCAAACTTTTTCCTGAATCTTAAAAAGTTGCATGGGAATAATCCCGAATTTTATATTTAACTTCTCTGTTTCATATTGTAGATAAGCATTTTTAAAATAAGCATATCGCTTTAAAAGAGAGTAGCTCGATGAATTATCCGGACTGCCAATATCTAAAACTATTTTTGATGAAAACCCTTTTTGCAGCTTTATGTTATAGCCTATATAAGCGCGTTTTATTTCTATGGCAGTGGGGTTATTGCCCTTATTTATACCTGAATAGATATCTGTAAATACTAATGCTATTGGCTCTGTAGAATAGCTTTTTATTGTTTTTGTTTCCTGAGATAATAATTGAGAAATATTCCAAAAGAATAAGAATATAATGAATATAAAACGAAAATTTTTAATCATATATCTTTATTTATTTTGCAGCAAAAATCACAAAAAAAAGCATCTAAAATTATTTGTAAAATAAATTAACTTAAAATTAATATTGAGGAAACCTAAGCTTAATATAAATATGTTTTCAGTCTGATATTAATTACGAGTTTTGCATAAAAAGAGATAAAGAATGGATAATATTTATTTAATCTTAGTTGTGGTCTTATTTGCCTTAGCAATAAGTGACCTTATTGTTGGTGTTAGTAATGATGCTGTGAACTTTTTAAACTCGGCCATTGGCTCCAAAGCAGCAAGTTTTAAAATTATTATGCTCATTGCTTCTCTTGGGGTTTTTGTTGGGGCAACTTTCTCCACGGGAATGATGGAAATAGCACGGAAAGGAATTTTTCATCCCGAAATGTTTTACTTCTCTGAGATTATGATCATCTTTTTTGCGGTTATGATTACCGATGTGATTTTGCTCGATACCTTTAATACTCTCGGACTTCCTACCTCAACAACCGTCTCCATTGTTTTTGAGCTTTTAGGAGCTGCCGTAGCCATAGCGATGGTAAAAGTGATGGCGTCTGGTGTTGGCGAAGTCGCCGATTATATCAATTCATCAAAAGCATTGAGTATTATTTTTGGTATTTTACTCTCTGTTTTTGTTGCTTTTGCAGCAGGGGCTATAATTCAATGGATTAGTCGACTAATATTTTCTTTTAAGTTTAATAAAAGCATAAAATATTATGGGTCTATTTGGGGCGGTTTAGCTATTACAGCTATTACTTATTTTATCCTGATAAAGGGTCTTAAAGGTTCAAGTTTTTCTACTTTCGAATTAGATAGTGGGATGCTACTAACGGATTGGATAAAGGAAAATACTTTATTATTATTGTTTTATACATTTATTGCGTGGACTATTATTTTGCAAATGTTTACGTGGATATTTAAAATGAATATTCCAAAATTCATTGTTTTAGTCGGAACTTTTGCCTTGGCAATGGCTTTTGCAGGTAACGATTTAGTGAATTTTATTGGTGTGCCATTAGC
>JAGGWH010000064.1 GCA_021157585.1 Bacteroidales bacterium
AGCAAGTACCAACCGGGGGTGTAACTGTGCCTACAGCGAGTCCTACAATTAATAAAGCACCAAATTGAACTGGCGAAATACCAATGGCCATACATGCTGGTAAAAAAACCGGAGTAAATAATAATATTGCGGGACTAACATCGATAAAAGTACCGGCTAACAAGATAATATTCATAATTACCATTAACGTAAATACAGGAGAAAGGTTCAAACCTATAACAAAGTTTGCTATAGCTAGAGGCACCCCTTCAAGGGCTAATATCCATACATATAACTGGCTAACTGCGATAATAATCATTATCGATGAACAGGTCTTAATTGCTTTTAAAAAACTCCCAGGAAGATTTTTTGCTTTTAAGCCACGAAAAATAAAAAGACCAACTACTATTGAATACATAACCCCAAAAGAAGCAGATTCATTTGCAGTTGCAACACCAAAAACTACAGTACCAACAACAAATACTGGCATAATTAGTGCTACCAATGATTGTCGTGTAACTTTCAATACATTTCCCCAGGAGTATTCAAAATTCTCCCTCGGGTAATCTCGTCTATAAGAAATAACTAAATTGATAATCAACTGTGAAAGACCAACCAACACACCGGGAATTAAGCCAGCAAGAAATAATTTCCCAACAGACTGTTCGGCCGTTACACAGTAAAGTATCATCGGAACACTCGGGGGAATTACCATACCCATAGTTGAAGAGGCTACTGTTATACCAGCAGCATATTCTTTAGTATATCCACGCTTTTCCATTTCCGGTATCAAGATTGCACCAATTGAGGCAGTATCTGATGCTGATGAACCGGATATTCCCCCAAAGATCATGCTTGCAAAAACATTAATACATCCAAGTCCACCTTTTAATCTTCCAAATATCAAGTTACTAAAATCAATTATTCTATTAGTAATACCGCTATCATTCATTAATTGTCCCATAACAATAAACAAAGGAAGCGCAATCATTGCATCATTATTTAAACCGGAAAAAAGACGCTGGGGGAATACTGTTAAAAGTTCTGGTCTATATACTAAAAAGTATGATAATGCGGATAAACCTAAAGAATAGGCAATTGGGATTCCTATAATCAAACATAGAGCTAATGCTACCAATAAAAGCGTCATGATTTTTTCCTTTCTTTTGCCGTTGTTTTTCTTTTTGCAACAAAACTATCTTGTTTAATGTCTTGTTTTACTTGCCCCACCAATCCTTCTATTTCTGCATAAATATCTTCAGTTTCACGAGATAGTTCTTCGGAATTTGCATAAATTAAATAAATATTATAAAGGCAATATAATATTACGAGACCACACCCAATAGGAATTGGAATTCTTTGCACCCAAAAAGGAATTTGCGTCATCGGAGATTTGAAAGTCCATATAGATTTAATCCAACCTAAACTCATATAAAAAAAGACGGCATTTAAAACGGAAATCAATATATAGTTGATAGTCAAAACAATCCTTCTTGCACCTGTAGAAAGTTTATTAACAAAAAAAGATATTTTAATATGTTCTCTTTGTCTTACCAGGATAGCAGCTCCTAAAGCTGAACAATATACGAATAGCATGGTAATAATTTCATTTGTTCCCATAATGGATGTTTTAAATCCATACCGTAATAAGACAAGGCTAAATATTAATAAAAAAATTATTATAAAAAAAACAGTAATAATCCACTCTATAGACCCGGTAATAAAGCGGTCGAATCTCTTTAGCCAATCCATAAAATTCGGATTCCCTTCTTTGCATTAAAAAATGAGTGAGGCCATTTTACTGACCTCACTCTTAAATTTAATACGTAAAATTATTTGTTACGATATTCAGCAAGCACACTTTGAACTGCTTTCACGTCATCCATACCAAAAAGACCATCATCTACATAAATTTGTAAAAGCGGCTCGGCAGCCTTGCTCCACGCTTTAACTAACTCGGGATCTTCAAGCACTTTAACTGTGCTATCACACACTGCTACTAATTTTTCGCAAAATTCATCAGACTGTCCTGAAACCATCTCATCAGAATATTGCATTGCTTCGACTGAAACTTCGTTAAAGATTGTTTTCAGATCATCTGGAAGTGATTGATACCATTCCATGTTTACCATTAAAGGATCAGCGCCTACCATATAGTTAATCCAGGTAAAATGTGGTGCAACTTCATATGTCTTATTTGTCTCGAGAAAAGCTGCATCGTTACACATGCCATCAATAACTCCGGTTTTTAAAGCCATGTAAGTATCCGAAGATGCCATTTCCATAGGGTGAGCACCCATTTGTTTGTAGAATTTAATGATTGGAGCTTGACCAGGTGATCTCATTTTTAATCCTATTAAATCTTCCGGACGTTCAATTTGTTTTACTTTACAAATCATATTTCGACCACCCGTAAAACCAATTGCAGGAATGTATGCGCCTTTTATTGAGCCATCAACGCATAATTGTTTAGCGAAGTCACTATGATTAAAATACATTACTTCATCATAAGAATGGAACATGAATGGAGCCATCCATAATTGGAATTTTGGATTTAAATATTCAAAAAAAGCCCCTCTATACCCCTGAATTGCACCGGTTAAAAGCATCTCAAAAAGTTCCTTTTCTTTTCCAAGTACTCCGCTATCATAGATTTCTGCTTTAATTCGACCATCTGAGCGTTTTTCGATTTCATCTTTAAACCATAACATGGATACTGTCCTGGGATGTTGTGGATTTTGCTGGTTGGAATATTTAAATGTGTAGACCTTTTCTGCGGCAAAAGAAGATAGGAAGATACTTGAAAACAAGAAAATCACTAAAAAAATAAGTAAACCAATTTTCAAATTACTTTTCATTTTTTACCTCCAAAACATTTTTAAATTTTAAAACACTTGCACTTAAGAAAAATTTTCTTCTTATATCTCACCTCCTCTTATTAGCTCCCTGCCATCTAAAAGAAAATCTCTTTTTTTCAGGGTATAGTCACAGGGAGTGTTTTAATTTTTCAAGAAGCTAATTTTGGTAATTTTATTAGTAGAAAAGCTGGGTAAATTAATAATCTAAAAAATGTATTGTATGTAAGTTTTTTGGTATAATTTAACCAGTTCTTCAATATTTACGCGAACGTTTGCACTACATTTAAATAATTCGATTAGAATTATTTTTTTATATTTCACTTCATTTGCCGATAAATTATAAGTCCAAAGAGAAAATGTAGAAAACCCAAAAAGCATTAATATAATTATGCAGTCGATTGCAGGTAATTTTATTTTATAACAAAATCATCCTTCTTGTCAAAAATTTTTTTATAATATTTTTATTATATTTTATGAAAGAATTAACTTTGCTAGATTTAGGACAAATAAATAGGTGTCCGTCCCTAATATTTTTACAAGATTTTTTATCTATGCTATACATACTAATGACAAGGTGAAAGAACATAAGGAAATTCAAATATAATCAAAGTTGGGACACTATCTATTTTCTCTTCATATCAGTATTAATTATTGAATATTTTAATAATTATTTTTTAATAAAAATATTTACATGTCAGCTTACAGTTTTTTGCCATACTCCAATAATGATTAGTAGTAACCTTACCTTTGGCGTAGGCTTCATGCCACCCATCAGGAACATACATATATTTATACAAGCTTCTACGTCTGGCTTCAAGTAACATCCTGGGTACTTTCATAAA
>JAGGWH010000065.1 GCA_021157585.1 Bacteroidales bacterium
CCTAAGACATTTGTTGAAGCATATAACGCTGAAAGTAAAATTATTGACAGGAAAAACTTTAGAGAATTTGTGGTAATATAAAAAGCTAGCACCCAACAAAAAAATATACGGCATTTGGCAGATTGTATTAAATATGAAGTTATTAGCAATAAATAAAATTAATCATAAGTTGAAAATGATACGTTTCAAAATGCCAAACGCCTCATATACTCGAACGTTAGGGGCAAGCTGAAAAAATAAACAAGAATGATAAATTTGCTACAAGAAAATAAAGAAATGGAAAGCTAACGCTCAACCGGAATTATAAACAAAAACAAAAGGAACTAACAATATATGTTTGAACAAGTATTTAAAAATATAGACGATATACTGCACAAAGATTCTGTACTAGCACTAATTACAAGTGTTGCAATAGATAAATCAGAAAAGCAATATAGATATCCAATTTATAATTTTAAATTTGAACCTAAATTGGTGAAAAATAAACACTCGGAAAACATTGAACTTATTAATTTATTGAAAACTTTTTGAGTCTGAGAAGACACACTAATATGGACACTACCTATGTCTTGCCAACGCTTTTTTACCGACCTTAAAAACTAATTTTTATAGATACAGCAGTGCTTCGATTGAGCTAATTGTAGAACATAAAAATTGAAAATAATTTAAACAGGTTTAATTCTTCCAACTTTCCTGAATTGCTTTTCTAGCTTTTAGTATATATTTAGCCTCATCTAACGGGCTTATGCCTTTAAATGGTCTAATCACTCCTTTATCGTCTGCACATTCTTTATACGAATGGAAACGTGTTTTAATCTTTGCTTTTCCGCCGGAACGGGAGCTTAATCTTATTGGAAAATCCATAGAAGTAGCAAGAGGGACTAATCCTTCCAACACAAATTTTCCGTTTTTCATTTGCGGACTTTCAAAGCTACCTCTCATCTGAATAATATCACTGGTAATTACTCCCAATAAATCTTCGGGAGCCCCAATTTGAAACCATAAATAAGGTTCAAGAAATTTTGTTCCGCTATTTACCAAACCATTCATTATAGCCATAGGCGTTGCTATTGCAAAATCACCCGGACGAGAATGCACTTCGTGATCTTCTCCCTCAACAAAAGTAATTATCAAATCCGTTACTTCCCATCCTTTAGGACCTTGTTTTAAAGCTTCGGGAATAGTACGCTCTATTTCATTTTGATATTTTCTATGCACATCATTTACACCAACTTCCGATTTATAAACAAGTCCGCTTCCCGTCTCTCCCGCTTCAATTTTAAACTTAACAATAGCCCAACAGGGTTTTGGCATCCAATATCGGGCAAAGCCTTCGGCTGATTTTTTAGGACTTTCCTTATAAATCACCGTTGGATTATCAAATTTGGCTTTAACATTAAAGCGAGTTTCTATAATTCTCTCCAACACCTCAATTTGTATCCAACCCATAATCCTAATATGCAACTCTTTCTCTTCGCGCAGCCATTCAAATTGAAGAGAAGGATCTTCTGTATTAAGAATCTGAAGAGCTTCTGCTAAAGCAGGATAATCTTTTTCATTATCGGCCTTAACTTGTACGGTAAGCAAAGGACTATTTATTTTTATTTTTTTCGGAACAAGACTATCACTTCCTAAAACATCACCAACATTAGCAGCAGATAAACCGCATACAGCAGCTATATCGCCTGCACCAACAAAGTTTTCCTCTTTCAATTTTCCGGCCTGAAAACGTCTTATCAAACTCACTTTCTCTTCTATATCACGACTAACATTTTTAATCACGTCTCTATTAGATAGTTTTCCGTCAAACAATTTTATGCCAATAATTTTCCCCAATTTTCTATCGTGAGCAACACTAAAAACCAAGGCCGAAAAAGGATTTTCTTCACTTCCTTTTGCAAAAGGCATATAATTTACAAGAGTATCTAAAAGTTCGTGCACTCCCAACATATTTTTTGCTGCTCCCATTAAAACAGGAATAAGCTGAGAACTATTAGCAGCAGCTTTTAACTCTTCGTCTAACTCACGGAAGGAGATAGTTTCATTATTTATATATTTCTCTAAAATAGTATCATTATTATTAGCAATGCTTTCAAGAGTTTGTTCACAAATATTATTCTCGTTCCAACAACTATTAATGTTTGCTGCATTTCCTTCTCCATCATTTATGCTTTCTTGCAAAACTACAATATCGTCAGTCAGATTATTTCTTATCTCGCGCAGAACTCTCTCTGTATCAGCTCCCAAGCGATCTATTTTATTTATAAAAATAATAGTGGGGATTTTATGCTCTTTCAGTACTGACCAAATATTTTCGGTATGCGACTGAACACCTTCAACAGCAGAGACCACTAAAATAGCGGCATCCAAAACCACTAACGTACGTTCTAAGTCTGCAGAAAAATCTATATGCCCGGGAGTATCAATTAAATTTATTTGTACGTCTTTCCAATAAAAAGTTGAAGCTGCAGAACGAATAGAAATACCACGTTCTTTTTCAATGTCTAAAAAATCTGTTTGCGAGCTACCTTTATCTACATTACCAAGGTTTTTTATTACCCCTGCTAAATACAAAAAGCTTTCGCTAAGAGTAGTTTTTCCTGCATCTACATGAGCAAGCACTCCAATATTAATAATCTTCTTTTTCAAACTTATTTTATTTCTATCTTTCGGCTCGACAAATATAGAATATGTTTTATCTTCCTATAGAAAAAACCTTTAAGACTCAAAAAAAATGTAACCTTATTAGTAAAAAGATAAGACTTCTGAACAAATCAAAAAGATAGTTAGGAACAGCTGAGAGTGTAATTTTCAGTTGTCGTCTCCCCGATGAAACATTATCAAAAATTGCTATCATTTACTTTTTCCTTGTAAATTAGCCTTCTAAAATCACAGGCATTGGCAAAGAAATTAAGTATTTCAAAATCTGTTAATAACCAACATAGTATTATTGGCTTATCTTGTTTAGCCAACGATTACCGTTTACTTTATTTTGCCAGTAAGTCTTTAGGATTTTCTTTTAACAAACTTGAAGACCTTCCGCTTTATGGCAGAAAAGATAAGTTAGGCGATTTCTCCTTTTATCATTTTGCCGATGAGGAGAAACATCTTAATTATTATCTGTTCTCAAATAAAAATCAAGGTAGAATTGCTATTTCAGCTTATCGTAATTTTGATTATTTTTTATTAATTGATGAAAAAATAAGCACTCCTTTTCAGGTTGAACTATTAAATAAACTACGTAAGATTCCTATTCTTCAGGCTGCGATGAATATTCCGACTCATAGTTTAAAAGACTTGGATATTTTATTGGAAGATATTGAGTTACACCTGATTAGTCTTCACAAAAAAGAAAAACAAAAGCAACTTCTTTGGACTAAAAAGATTTAGTTTTTTTTAAAACACACATCCCTTTTTCACATCTTAATAAAGTATTAAACCTTTAATATTTACTTTCGAGCCAGCACTCTCAGCAAAATAGCACATCAACTCATTAATTGCATTATAAAAAAGCTGTACTTTTGCGCCCGAATGGCAGATTATCAGATACATCAGTTAAAAAACGGAATTCGCTTAGTACATCAGCAGTTAAGCAATGAGTCAAACGGACAGGTTGCTCATTTAGGTCTGATAGTAGATACCGGCTCTCGCGATGAATTACCACATCAAAATGGGTTAGCACATTTTATTGAGCATGTTATTTTTAAAGGTACCGAAAAACGAAAAGCCTATCATATTCTTAGTCGGTTAGAAGATGTAGGAGCTGAACTAAATGCTTATACATCTAAGGAAGAAACGGTTATTGAAGCTGCTTTTTTATCACAGCATTATGCACGAACATTAGAGCTTTTTGCTGATATTGTTTTTCATTCTGTCTTTCCCGAAAAGGAATTAAAAAAAGAACAAGAAGTTGTAATTGATGAAATAAACTCTTACAAAGACACTCCTTCGGAGCAGATTTTTGACGACTTTGATTGTTTACTTTTTCCCGAACATCCTTTGGGAAAAAATATTTTAGGGACAAAAAAACTTGTTAAATCGTTTAATAAAGAAAGAGTAAAAGAGTTTATAGCCCAAAATTATAATACCGATAAAATGGTTATTTCTTCGGTTGGAGCTATAGAATTTAAAAAATTGGTTTTGCTTTTTGAGAAATATTTTTCCGATAAAAGCGCAAATCTATCATCCACTAATCGTGAGCTTGTTAATGGGTATTTTCCCGTAGATAAAATAAAGAAACGCCGATTGTTTCAAACACATTGTATGATTGGAAACAGGTCTTACGGCCTGAAAGACAATAAACGCACCAGCTTCTCTCTTTTAAATAATTATTTGGGAGGTCCCGGATTAAACTCTCGTTTAAATTTAGCTATCCGAGAGAAATACGGTTTTACCTACAATCTGGAATCTAATTATACACCATATAGCGATGTGGGGAATTTCTCTATTTATATGGGAACCGACAAGCATTATTTGGAGCGAAGCATAGAATTAGTTCATAAAGAATTAAAATTACTCAGAGATAAAAAATTAGGTCCACTTCAGCTAAAAAAGGCAAAACAACAATTCGCGGGACAAATTGCTATTTCCGAAGATTCTAATGCAGTAAAAATGCATAATAACGGACGCAGCTTATTAAGCTACGGCAGGATTAGTACTCTTGAAGAAGTGAATTTAAAAATACACAAAGTTACTGCCGAAGATATTCTTGATGTTGCAAATGAAGTTTTTGATCCGGATCAGATGAGTATGCTTGTGTTTAAATAAAATTACAAACATCTGCAAAAATGATAGATTCTAAAATTGAAGATTACAGCGAAAAGCACAGCTCTGATCATAGTAATATTTTAAATGAGCTCTACCGCGAAACCAACTTAAAAATGGTACATCCGCGTATGATAAGCGGTAAACAACAGGGAAGGTTTTTAAGTATGCTATCGCATATGATTCGCCCAAAAACAATATTAGAAATAGGAACATATACCGGTTATTCGGCTATTTGTCTGTCGGAAGGTTTAGCCGAAAACGGAAAAATACATACTATAGAACTCGACCCCGAATTAGAATCTATTGCCAGTAAATACTTTAAAAAAGCAGCTGTTGAAAATCAGATTATACAATATTTTGGCAATGCATTAAAAATTATCCCTGAGCTTGATTTACTTTTCGATTTAGTTTTTATCGATGCCGATAAAAATAACTATTCAAATTATTACAATTTAGTTTTTGATAAGATTCGTTCAGGCGGCTTTTTGTTAGCAGACAATGTTTTATGGAGCGGGAAAGTAATTGAACCCATAAAAAAAGGCGATAAAGACACTCCCGGAATTATTGAATTTAACACCCTTGTTCAACAAGACGATCGTGTAGAAAATGTACTACTTCCTTTAAGAGATGGTCTGATGTTGATTAGGAAAAAGTGATATTCACTAAATAGTAAAATAGCTATTCCTTTTCTATATCATCAGTTGTTAATGTTACACTTACACTTTTCATTTTACCGCCAAGGGGAGGATTGAGTTTTTGAATTTTTACTTTAGCCCATTCAACTTGAGGGAATTCGTGCTGAACAGCTAAAAGGATACGTCGGGAAATATGCTCTAAAAGATTAGACCCTATCTGCATTTGTTTTTTAACCGATTGATAAACATCGAGATAATTAACTGTTTTACTCAGATTATCTGTTTTTTCAGCTTCACTTGTATCAGTATTAAAATAAAGATCAACCACAAAGCTGGTTCCTATAATTTTCTCTTCTTCAAAACATCCGTGGTAGGCGTAAAATTCCATACCTTCTATGGCGATCATCGACATTATTTTCTCTTTTAAAATGTGCGCCAAAGGTACAAATCTTTTAAAAAGCGTGTATATTTGCAGCATCTATAAAATCACATAAAATGCTAAATAAATTAATGGGGAATTTAGGTCCAATGAAAGAAGTCATGGACAATACCAAAAAGAAATTAGATGCTATTTCGGTTAAAGGGGAAGCTGAAAGAGGTTTAGTTACCGTTTATGCCAATGGGAATCGTAGAATTACGGAAATCAATATAAACCAAAAATTGATGGATGATGGCGATAAAGAAGCTATTGAAGAATTAGTACAAATAGCTATTAATAAAGCCTTGGAGCATGCCGATAGTGTTAATGAAATGGAAATGGCAAGTGCTGCTCGGAATATGATACCCGGAATGTTTTAAATGATCTGCTAATTAGATAATGTATTGATAAGATAATTTGAAATTCATTATCATATCGTCATATTATTATCCCATTTCATAAAGATTTAGCTCTAATTGTTGAGTTAAATATCCTTTTAGCTTTATTTTAATTTCTTGAATATCGGGCGCATATCCCAATTCTTCTTCCATAGAAGTAACTCCTTTGTCTAAAATTCCACAAGGATTAATATGTTTATAATAATCCATATCGGGATTAACATTTAGAGCAAAGCCATGCATACTCACATAACGACTGATTTTAACTCCAATTGCAGCTATTTTTCGTTCGGGCTTATCAGATGTTTCCGCTAACCAAACACCAATAGAATCCGTTCTTCTATAAGTTTCCAGTCCATATTCTTTAAGCAAAAGAATAATAGCATCTTCCATCTTCTCTATATATTTTCTTGTTCCTATCTGCAAACCTTCCAAGTCGAGAATAGGATAGCCCACTAATTGTCCGGGACCGTGATAAGTAATATCTCCTCCACGACTAGTCTTTACAAAATCGGCATTTTTATCTTGAAGTTGAAGAGTATTAATTAAAAGGTTAGACTCATCTCCACTTTTTCCAAGGGTATAAACATGAGGATGCTCACAAAAAATAAGATAATTATACTGTACTTGTTTTTCACATTGAGGAAGGGTTCTGTTACAGTTTTTAATATAAAGGATTTCATTAAAGAGCTTCTCTTGATATTCCAAGGTCTCTTGATATGACATATATCCTAAATCATTAAAGATTGTAAAAACTTCCATCTTTTATTATTTTTTAATATGCTTTTCGGCATGATAAGAAGAACGAACAAGCGGTCCACTTTCAACATGTGTAAATCCTTTTTCTATTCCGGCTAAACGATAACGTTCAAACACATCGGGATGAATATATTCACTAACAGGAAGATGCTTGCTGCTTGGTTGTAAATATTGTCCGATAGTTAAAACCTGACATCCAACTGCACGTAAATCATCCATTGTTTCTAAAACGTCTTCTTCGGTTTCTCCAATGCCAACCATTATCCCCGATTTAGAAATAATTCCGTATTCCGAAATCCATTTAATAACTTCTAAACTACGATCGTATTTAGCAAGACTGCGTGTACGAGGAGTAAGAATTCTGGTGGTTTCCATATTATGAGAAATCACTTCGGGACGTGAATCCATCATTGTTTTCAAATCCTTATAGTTTCCTTTAAAATCGGGAATTAAAGTTTCTATGGTTACTTCGGGAGTTCGTTCTTTAATTTTACGCACAGTCTCCGCCCAAATAGCAGCTCCACCATCTTCTAAATCGTCTCTATCAACGGATGTTAAAACAACATGTTTTAATTTTAATAATTCAACCGATTCTGCAACACGTGCCGGTTCTTCCAAGTCTACGGCTAAAGGCTTACCTGTTTTTACAGCACAGAATTTACAAGCACGCGTACAAATATCGCCTAAAATCATAAGTGTTGCAGTACCTCTTCCCCAACAATCTTCCATATTCGGACAATGACCACTGGTGCAAATGGTATGTAACTTATTACGTTCAATAACCTCTTTAACACCAAGATATGTCTTTCCAAAAGGAACTTTAATCTTTAACCAATCGGGTTTTATACGTTTATTTTGACGTGCTTCTCTAATATTCATTTCTACTAATTTGGACGGCAAAGTTACGCATAATGACTTTACTCCCAATCAGGATTTTGAAGAGAATTTTTAATAAAGTTTAATTAAAAGAATTGATATTATTGCGCCAATGTAAAACGCAAACTAATTCCGCCATTGGTAGTTGAGTTACGGTATTGATTTGCCATATATGGATTATTAATCACCTGATCGTAATAAAAACGCATCGTCATCCGGTCGCTCATCATATAATCGGCAGAGAAATTTATAGACATTACTTTCTGACCCGAAGAAACCTGATCGATATTTTGATCTATACGACGTAAAATAGTTCTATTATCGCGCAAAGAAAAGTCGGCTTTTAAATTCAAATCGCTATTTACCTTTGTTTTACCATTGCCGCCTCTCACATTTGAGAATTTCAACTTTACACCTTTTAATCTGTAACCAATGCCTATAACATATTCCTGACTAACGACCTCCGTTAGTTGATTATTTACAAAACTAAGTGCTAAATTTCGCGAACGTTTAATTTCAATATTAGCAATCATACTATTTTTCAGTGTAGCATTAATTCTAATCAGCGGACTAAACTGCTCCGAAATAGACAATAAGGTAATATCGTATTTTGCATTAAAGTCGTAATTATCATTTAGGCTCGATGCAAATCCATTTGTCTCCTGATACTGAATATTAGAGATATAAGAACCAATATTATAAGACGAGCGATAAGCATGAGAGATAGTAATATTTTTAAACCATTTTTTTATAAACGGAATTTTTGATAGCCCTTTATAAGTAAATCGCCAATTTGGTAAAGGAATAGAAGGGAAATATCCAAGTTTAACATCCTGAGGCGATTTACCGGTATAAGCTGCCATAAACGCTCCGTGAATTACATCTTGCGATGTAGCACCATAGCCTATAGGGAAACCTGTAGAGTCGTTATACAAACCCGTCCAATTAGAATTCTGATTGGCTAATCTTTCTGCTATTGGAAAACGATAAGCACGCAAGTTGTCGTAAGGTTCCGAGCTGTTGTCGTCGTTTATTTTTTTGAAAGCAGTTCCAATGGTTAAAAACGACATACTAAAACTACCTCTTTCCATAGCGGCAAACGACTGGAAACTAAAATCATCATCAGACCATTTATAATAATCTTCCGAAGAATTTGTTGAAGTGCGTGTTGCCGATATTTCAATCCTAAAATCTTTAACCGGCTCTAATGTTGCTCTCAAATTCAAATCAGTACTCTGTTTATTCATACTCATTTGATTCTGTGCAGAATCCGTAGATAACCAACCATTTATTCCCGCTTCATACCTAATATCGTTATCTAACCCAAAAACATAACCTAAACCCGGAGCCATCTTCGACCAATTATTTCCCAACATATCAGGCTCCGGAATAAAGCCGGGCAAATAATTTCCTTTATTTTCAGAATAAGTTACCGAAGCATCTTTCCACATCATTAACACTTTCAAACTTTCGTTTAATATTTTAATGGCAAGCTTATCTTTTTCAGGTTTCTTAAGTTGTTTATTATTTCTATTTGGAGCAGCGGAACGTCTTCCGGGGCGACGTTGCGGACGACTGATTTTCTTTAAATACGGGATTTTATCATATAATTTACTAATCCTAAAACTTCCATTTAATGCCAATGAACTGGAATTTTCAATACTGTTCCCAAACCTATCCTGCAAACTCAATGGCGATGCTGTCCAATGGTATTCACTTTGATAACGAGCCGTAGCATTCACCCAGTTAAACAAAGGAATTTTATTTATTGGTAAGGTGTAATTTAGTCCTGTCGATTGATCAAACTGATTCATTTTACCACCGGCATAAACACTATTCATCACAAAGTCGCGATATTCAATCATATACTGATCATCGGAGCGATCGATACGCCCTTCGGGTTCATTGATGAAAGCACTGGCTTTAGCGTTATAATCCAACTTCAAAGAGCGTGTTAAATCAAAACGCATATTATAAGAGCGGTTCCAATCGAAACGCTTACTCCAAGTCCAGCGGATAGGAATATCGCCTATACTTTTATTTCGTAGCTTTTTATCTTCATACTCTCTATTGATATCTGTTCTAAAAGTGAATAAACGGGGTTTAAGAAAAAAGTTAAAATCGCGAATAATACGCCAGTTTTTACCACTTAAGAACTTCACTCTTTTAAAAGGCTCTATCGGTTTAGGATTTAGATTCACATTATAACCCAAACCTCCACGATAAGCTTTCTTTAAATGATATTCAATATCAATATTACGATGATAAATTTCTGAATATGAATAAGAAACATCAAAATTCTCAAGGTCATAGATATGTGTTTTACCTAAATTTGATCCCGATCTGTCTTTTCTAACATTGATAAAGTTGATATTCTTTCTCAAAGTAAAATCTTGCGCTACGGATCGTGCCGAATCCCTTTTCGACTTAGTTGGATAACTATCTAAATCTTTCTGAAAATTTATATCGGGATCCAAGGGGTTAAACTCAGGATCGAGCTTAGTCTCAGAATAATCAAAATGCAATGGAATACGAATGCCCCATTTTTCAGGAAAAAATTTCCCTATCTTCAGATTTGTTGCAACATCAATATTAGTTACATCTTCAAGCTGGCGATTAGTAATACCACTTTCCAAACCACCAAAACCCGCTGTGCTTCTCGCTCCCGAAACAATAACATTACCTAAATCGGCCAAATCAATCTTAGCTCTTGCCGTTGCTGCCCAAGCTGATTTATTATCAAAATCACTTACTCGCAATTCGTTAATCCATATTTCTGCACATTTTGAAAGGCCATCATCATCGCTATCAACAGTTGTTTTTTTAGGATTCCTCACTCCTATCATAATGGCTTTTACATCACTTAGGCTGGGGGAGCCTTTTACTGTAATTTTATTTCCATTGTCCATTTCGGAATAAAGTGAACCGGCATTTAAAATACCTACACTCTCTCGTTCGGCAATATTTCTATTTAGTTTTACTTCGACTAAACGCTCCAAATCAACATCAAAACGGTTGGCCTCCGGCCAGATTGCTTCCGGATCGGAAGTCCCCCAATCGGTTAATTGCAGAGGAATTTCATATTCATAATAATTTTCTGTAAAGTCGGCTCCCAAACGAATAAAAATAGTCAAGTCGCCATTATCAAGCTTGTCGTCAATTCGCATTTTTTCAGCGTGGACAAACATCTTTAATTTTTTATATCGCCTAAAATCAAAATCAACCGTTTTAAAAGTTGCTCTGGCATCACCGTCTAATAAACCACAACTTACGATCTGCATTGCCTGCTCGTTACGTCTCTGTAAATTTGTTGTTCCAATATTTATCTCACGTTCAATACCCGGCGGAATAACATAAGGAATAGGATAACGACTACCATTCTCTTCAATATTTACGGCCGCCACATCAAAAACCGTTTCACTCTGAATATCGTCCGGAATATACTCTCCAGGACTTAATAAATCATAACGATAACGGCGCCAATCGCTGCGTACCAATTCCAAAGTTGCAAAACGGAGCACTTTTGGTTTTTCAAATCCCTTCATAAACATCCGCATAAAGCGAATAGATTTAAAATCGTTAATGGCTCCAACCACCTTACTTGGACTGCGAACAGGAATTTTAAATTGATACCATTTAGTGTAAATAGGATCGCCATTTTCTTTTTCATCAGAACCATTGCCTTCCCGAATATCGGTAATAAAATTTTTCCCTATTTCCATATTGTCAGGATGCAAATCGATAACATATTGATAGTATCGCTCGGCCTCACTTAAAGTATTATCTCTATTTATATCTTCCACATCGGGCAAAGTAGTGGCCATAGTAGGATAAGTTTCATCGCTAAACTCAGATGCAGGACTATTCCCTTCTACACCGTTATACTTTTTATACCGCTCTATAATACTGCCGTATTGGTCATTCTCATCATAATCCGTTCCGCGGAAATAATGAAAGTTATCTGCTGAAGGATCTTCATTAGCTTTTGTAAAAGCTTGAGAATTAACACCATAACGAGTATTTATTTTATTTAGATATATTTCCTGAAAAAAGTTCCGTTCATCATCATCGCTCAAGCCATCAAAGCCAACATCCTGAAATGGACGCGATTTCGGCTGATTATCAAAAGCATCGACCAGCGATTGAAGAACCGGCACTCTACCCCATATTGTTGAATCAACATTCTCTACGATTTCAGATGTTGGCAAACCATTTTCGTATGCTTTTCGCGAATCGCGCAAAATATCCTCCGAAACATCACCCAAATTAAAATACAATTGTCCGCCACTTCCATTTGGATCTTCGCTAAACGGATCCATCATCCAAAACTCAATATACTCTATATTGGTTGCTTCAAAATCAGAAGTTTCTATTTGGCGCATAATACCGCCCCAGCGCGTTTCCGGATTTTTAAGACTACCATCAGATTCTAAACCTGACGAAATTCCCAAAACGCCATCTACATCGTAATTGTATGCACCACGCTCTTCAGGATAAAAAGCCAAATTAAAAACAGGAATATTACTCGGATAACCATTAGGCGTTTCTTTTGCAGGAAAAACTTCTTTCTCTAATACCTGTCGAACCTCATCTTTTGATAATTCTTCTCTATCTATATTCGCAGGGCGAAGATTACCTTGATCGTAAAATAGCGGATCAATAATATACCAAGCAAGCTTGGCGCGATTCATACCATACAATAAATCTGTACCTATTCCGGCTTCGGGAAACATTCCTGCTTGAGTTTGTCCTTGCGGTGTACTAGCCATTGTCCAACGCGAAACCATTTTTAAATCGATGGTTGATTTTGTTCCTTCAAAATCATCGATATACGAAGTTCCACTTTCGCCAATAGCCCTCGAATGGCCAGGTAAAAAATGAGCAAATTCACCATTAAAGGTTATTGTAGAAGGAGCGTCGGTTTCGATAAAAGGTAGTTTATCCACCATTTTAGTAATCCATCGCGATTCTTTTTGATAACTAATATCAAAACCATAAATAGTATTGTTTATAGGATCGTCTCCAATATTCGTTTTCTGGGTAATGGGCTTTTCACTTAGGTTAAGAAAAGTACCTCCTAAATGCAAATTCTTACTCCAGTCGTAGTCGATATGCGTACCCATCATACGCTTGGTTTGCAAACTAAAAGCCGCAGTACTTTCCATAGAAATATTGATGGGCGTTCCCGAGCTTAAAATTCCTTCGTTAATAATCCTAACACGACCCAAAGTATAATCAACGGTATAATCTACATTTTCAACCAGTGGAATACCTCCGGCTGTGACTTTTACAGAACCTTGCGGAACATTTAAGGCGTTCAAAGAGATTTCGGAACCGGTAGATGATTTAAAAGAACCATCGAGCAAAAATTTATTTTTAGCCGGATATTGCTGTGCTCCCGATTTGGTTAGTGTATAAAGTGAATCGTAACAGTATTTATCTGCCAAAGCATCATCAGCTAATTTATTACGTAAATATTCTCCAAAAGGCTCAAGCATTGGAAAAAAGATTCGCCCATTTGATGCTTGAATTGTACCGCCGTTTATAGCTGCCTGATCGATAAAATCAAACACTCCATCGGCCGTAGGATTCAATTGCTGATCGAGACGATCAAGTTTCATAACCTCTATAAGATTAACGCCTTTCACATCTTCCGGACCTTCAGCTAAATACCCTTTTGGTACACCATCCACACCTCCTGCGTACAAAATATTTAAATTAAAGTCTTCTCTATTGACTTGGTAAGCACCAATGTTGTATACATTCTTCATCATCAGCTTCCACAAATCGGTTTGCGTATTGGTAGCTGTACTTTTTAAAAGCTTTACCATTAGCGTATTAGGAGCAACTACTCCCTGATCAGAAAACTCTCCAACCTGATAAATTTTTTGATCGCCAATAACGGTATATTGATAAGAAACTGCAACTATCTGATCCGGATTAATACGAGTGTTTAACGAAATAAAACCTAACTTTCTGTTTAATGTATATTCCGAGGGTCTTAATTTCCTGGCCAATTCAACTTTTTCATAATCAATACCCGAAACAAGATTCAAACTCCCACTCTGAAGATAAGAAGTAATATTGCTAATACTCCGTACCCGACTGGTATCAACAATTTGTTTTAGATTATTTACATCATTATAAGGAAGACGCTGAGAAGTTACTGGACTAAACAAAGGGTTATAGGGTCTACTCTCTCCCAAATCCTGAAAAGCCAAAATATTACGGTTTTCCGTTAGCGGGGCTCCAACATTAGTCACCCAGACTTCAATTTTGGTAATATTAATATTGGAGTTTATTACCGGCAAGTCTGTTAAAGAACGTTCATAATTATCGCGAAAATATTTGGAGAGGAAAAAGTGACGATTCTCTTCGTATTCATCAATTTTCAATTGGAAATCATTTTTCTGACCACCGCCTTGTACCGTAATTGAAGAGGACTCACTTTTCTGTTCTGAGAAAACGGAAGTAATAGTCATTTTCCCAAACTTAAGTTTCGACTTAATGCCGAACAAGCTCTGACTTCCTTGAATAAGAGTGCTATTAAGCGGCAAGGTAACATCCCCTGCTTCAATCAGTTGAATAATTTCATCTTCCTTACCTTCGTATTTTAATTTTAATTTATTCTCAAAATCAAAAGTGGCTTCGGTATTGTAATTAACTTTAAATTCAATTTTATCGCCAATTTTGGCCAAAACATTTAATTGGATTTTTTGTTGAAAATCGAAATTGGTAGTACTTTGTTGACGCACATTTAAAGCCGGATCTTCACGTTTGTTATTCACTACTCCAAAAAGCAACTCGGCAGAACCCTGTGGCCTGATATCGATAGTATTACTCCCAAATATACGTTCAAAAGCTTCACCTCCAATATGAATTTTTGGTATTCCTCCTTGCTGACCGGCATCTACCCTTTCACTTGCTTTTTTCTTCCAGTAATTATGAAGAGCTTGGTTTGCTTCAAAAATACGATATTCGTCTAAATCAATTTTTTGAGATGGACGATAATTTAATTCTCCCATTTTACTGGTAAATACATATTGACCGGTAACAGGATCATAAATAAATTGATTTTTCAGATTTTTAGGATCACGCAAATACAAAGCGCTTTTGGGTGTAGCACCATAATATAAAACACTTTTATCTTGAGGAATAGGATAAATCAATGATATTGTATCAGAATTTGAGGTATCGGCGACTAAGGTTAGATATACTATAGAAAAATCAATCTCTTTTTTGCTTTCATTTAAAACTTCGGCCTTTAAAAAAGGATTCGTTAGAAAAAAAACAAAAAGGAAAATGTACTTATTTATTGATATCCTATTCTTTAAACTCAATTATTAAATGCTTTTTTATCAAGTATTGCCAAAAATCACTTACATCAATTTCAGCACTTCTTTAATCAATTGCTCAACACGTTCAATTTCGGGATGAGCTTTTAATGCTTTATCGATGCCTTTACTTGCCATCTGTTTGCTAAAACCCAAAACCACTAAACCTGATAACGCTTCTTCTTTTAAGCTATTGTGTGTAAAAGACAAAATACTACTTTCATCTTCACTCATATCGAGCTTACCCTTTAAATCAATAATAATCCGTTGAGCAGATTTTAAACCAATACCTTTAACAGATTTAAGCAAAGCTACATCACCACGGGCAATAGCCTCAATTACCTCCTTAGGATTTAATGTTGAAAGAATCATACGAGCAGTAGCAGCACCAACGCCGGACACGCTCAAAAGATTACGAAAAACATTTCGTTCAAAATCATCGGCAAAGCCATATAAAATTTGAGCATCTTCCCGAACAATAAAATGAATGAATAATTTGCAATTTTCTTTATCAGGCAAAGCCGAAAAAGTATTAAGTGAGATATTTATAAAATAGCCAACTCCCTGACAGTCGATTACAACATAAGCTGGGTTTTTCTCAATTAATTTTCCATTTAAATATTCGTACATTCTTATTGTATTAGTTATTATGCAGTAAAAATACAAATTAAATATGCGAAACAAACTTGAAAATACAAGTATAATTAAGAACCAATTGTTCAAAAACTTCAATCTAATATTTACATATAAGTTACTTTTCTAATTGTTCATATAAATAAAACAATCTTACACTTTTCAAAATTTATAAAAATCATATCTTAAATCATTAAAAAGCTGATTTATTTTATGCTAAAAGGTATTATAAGTTTCTTTACTACCATGTTATTATTACACAAAGTACATATATTTGCCTAAGTAATTCCATTCTTAAAAAAACTTATCATGGATAATTTATTTAAAAGAGATGCTTTAAAGTATCATAGCGAAGGAAGACCCGGAAAAATAGAAGTCGTTCCTACAACAACCCACTCTACAATGCGTGATTTATCACTTGCTTATTCTCCAGGTGTTGCTGAGCCTTGTTTAGAAATTGAGAAAAATCCCGAAGATGCATATAAGTATACTGCCTTAGGAAATCTTGTTGCTGTAATTTCAAACGGAACTGCCGTTTTGGGTTTAGGCGATATTGGTGCTCAAGCAGGGAAACCTGTTATGGAGGGAAAAGGTTTATTATTTAAGATTTATGCTGATATTGATGTTTTTGATATTGAAGTAGATACCAAAGATGTTGATAAATTTATTGAAACCGTAAAAATGATTGCTCCAACTTTCGGAGGGATTAACTTAGAAGATATTAAAGCCCCCGAATGTTTTGAAATTGAACGTAGGTTAAAAGAAGAACTGGATATCCCATTAATGCACGATGATCAACATGGCACAGCTATTATTTCTTCTGCAGGATTATTAAATGCCGTTGAAGTACTTGGCAAAAAAATAGGAGATATAAAAGTAGTTGTTAATGGTGCCGGAGCATCTGCTATCTCTTGCACACGTCTTTACAAAAAATTGGGAGTAAATCCTGAGAATATTATTATGTGCGATAGTCGCGGTGTTATTCGTAAAGACCGACCAAATTTAAGTACAGAAAAAGCCGAATTTGCTACCAATAAAGATATAAATACTTTAGCAGAAGCCATTAACGGTGCCGATTTATTCCTTGGCTTATCTGTTGGAGGTGTTTTAAAACCTGAAATGTTAAAAACAATGAACGATAATCCCATTGTTTTTGCATTAGCTAACCCAAATCCCGAAATTACTGTTGAAGACGCATTAGCTACTCGTAAAGATGTTTTAATGGCTACCGGAAGATCAGATTATCCAAATCAAATAAATAATGTATTGGGATTCCCTTATATTTTTCGTGGGGCATTAGATGTTAGAGCAACCGGCATTAATGAAGAGATGAAAGTAGCAGCAGCATATGCACTTGCCGATTTAGCAAAAGAGCCTGTTCCTGAAGAAGTAAATCAAGCCTTCCAAAGCGGAAATCTTACTTTTGGTCCCGATTATCTTATCCCAAAACCTACCGATCCTCGCTTAATAGAAACTATTGCTCCTGCTGTTGCTAAAGCAGCTATGGATTCAGGTATTGCTAAAAATCCAATTAAAAACTGGGATGTATATAAAGAAAGTTTACGCACCCGTTTAGGTATAGGAAATCCTTTAATTCGTCAAATTAAGGCAAAAGCAAAAAAACAATTAAAAAGAATTGTTTTTGCCGATGCCGAGAATTATAAAATATTAAAAGCTGCTGAGATAATTATTAACGAAAAGTTAGCAACACCTATACTCTTAGGTAATAAAGATGTAATTATCAATATCGCTAAAGAGAATAATTTAGAACTTAATGGTGTTAAGATTATTGATCCTATTGACGACAAACAACTCAAGTTGCGTTCACAATTTGCCGAGTTATTATTCGAAAAAAGAAAACGCAAAGGAATGTCTTTAGAAGACACTACGGATAAAATGAGACAACGTTCTTATTTTGCTCCGGCAATGGTTCAGTACGGCTTAGCCGACGGTGTTGTTTTAGGTCATACCAAAAGTTATCCCGAAGCCATTCGCCCTGCATTACAAGTAATTGGAAAAGCAGATAATGTTAAATTAGTATCCGGAATGTATATTTTCATTTCCAAAAAAGGACCTTATTTCTTAGCAGATACTACAGTTAATAAAAACCCTTCTGTTGAACAGTTAATAGAAATCACTTTACAAACAGCTCAATCAATTCGTCATTTCGGGGTTGAACCTCGCATTGCTCTTCTGTCATATTCTAATTTTGGATCTAATGAGGGCTTTTCGCCAAATACTATGCGTGAAGTAGCAGCCTATCTGCATAAAAATCATCCCGATATAATTGTTGATGGAGAAATGCAAGCGAATTTTGCTTTAAATAAAGAACTACTTAAACGTAAGTTCCCATTTTCAAAATTAGCTGAATCAGGAGCAAATACATTAATATTTCCCAACCTTTCTTCAGGCAATATTGCCTATAAATTATTGCAGTCAACAACTGATTATAAAGTTATAGGACCTATTTTAAATGGCTTTAAAAAATCAGCTCATGTATTGCAATTAGGAAGTTCTGTTGAAGAAATTGTAGATATTGCAATGATTGCAAGTATAGATGCTGCCTACAAAAGTGAATAATCACTTATTGTTAGACGTAAAATAAGATTTTATATTTAAGTTTAACAAACTCTCTATATTACAACC
>JAGGWH010000066.1 GCA_021157585.1 Bacteroidales bacterium
GTTTAGCACATCCTTCTGTAGGGACTATTAAAAATCATCCTTAAATCAATAAGGGTGATTAAGAAATATACGGATGGATATTTAACCAACAACTAATTGTAAATGACACATTCACCCGAATACATCTATAGCGAATTACCAGCCATTGAATTGTTCAAAAAAATGGGTTACCAATACTATAATGGTAACAAACAGGATGAACGCCCAGATATTTTTGAAGTCATATTAAAAGATAGATTGCTAGAATCTATTCAACGCATCAACCCTTGGATTAACAAACACAATCTTAACAAAGCATACGCTCAACTCACTTCAGTCAACGGTACTTCCTTAATGGAAATCAACCAAAAGATTTGGGAACTTATAAAAGGTGGAACCTTTACCGTAAAACAATTGATTGAGGGCAAAGAAGACTTTCATCCCGTTCATTTCATCGATTATGTCAATCCCGATAACAATGATTTTTTAGTTGTTAATCAGATAAAATACCACGGAAAATACCAGAATTCAATTCCTGATATCGTAGTTTACATCAACGGTTTACCCATTGGTGTAATTGAATGTAAATCACCTACAGCACTTAACGCTTGGGATAAAGCCTATAGCGATTTAGATTATTATCAAAAGAATTCGGAGAAACTATTTCATTTCAATCAAATCAATGCTGGCATTTGGCAAGTAGGTGGAAAATACGGTGCTATCAATGCGCCACAACAATTCTATTCTGTTTTTAGAACTAAGAAGACAGATGACCTAAGTTTTTTGGGTAGTAATCCAACGGAACAAGATAAACTCATTTATTCTATTTTCAAGAAAGACCAAGTATTGGATATTATTCGCCATTTTGTAATTTTTGAATTGGATGAAGGCAGAACCATTAAGAAATTACCCCGATATCAGCAAATAAGAGCAACAAACAACACCATCGCTAAATTACAATCAGGCAAAGGTGGTGTGGTATGGCACACACAGGGTTCAGGTAAATCCATAACCATGGTTTATGTAACTCGCAAGTTACAAGCACCTGAGTTTGGTTTTAATAACCCAACGGTGATGGTAATGACCGACCGTAAGGATTTGGATAGGCAGATAACCACCACTTTCCAGAACGTCGGATTTAAAAATGTGAATCAGGCATCTTCTGTTGCACATCTGGATAAGTTATTGCGTAATGATTACGGTGGAATTATCACAACCACATTGCAAAAGTTTCAAGAAACGGACACGGAAGCAACTTCACAAGTTGACCAGACAGAATTGGAAGAACGTGGAAATCTAATGGTCGAGAAATCGATAAACGACAAGACGCTTACTAAGATTACCAAAGAACTACAAAAAGGTAAATGGGTTGAAATAGACCGTGTAGAAATAGACTTACAGGAACTTTCCAAGAAAGAAAATCTTTACATAATGGTTGATGAAGCACATCGAAGTCATTATGGTTTCTTAGCAGCGTTTATGCGTACTGTATTGCCTCATGCGAAGTTTGTAGCTTTCACGGGAACACCAATCTCCAAAGAAGATAAATCGACCCTAGGTGAGTTCTACGGCGGTGATTACATCGATACCTATACTATTAAAGAATCTGTAGAAGATGGAGCAACAGTTAAATTATTATATGATGAAGGCATTGCTCAGCTTGATGTAAAAAAAGAAGAACTCGATAAAGATTTTGAAGAGAAATTCGGTCATCTATCAGAGGATAAAAAAGATAAGCTAAAGAGTGAAGCATTACGCAAATACCAATTATCAAAAGAACGTGTAGATGTTATTGGAAGGCATATCGTTGAACATTATCAGAATAAAATCTACCCTGATGGTTATAAAGCGATGATTGTTTGTAGCGGAAGAGAAGCTGCTATTAAATACCAACAAACGTTAATCAAATTAAAACAAGACGGAGTTCATGATTTTGAATCTAAAGTCGTTGTAAGTATTGGTTCTCCTAAAGCAGATGTTATTGCCAAGGAATATTACGAAACATTGGAATGGAATAAGAATAATCCATTGGATAAAAAACCAATCTGGGTTACTCCACCAGAAAATATTAAAACAGTTACCGAAGATTTTAAGCTACCCTTTGGCGATGTTAATGAAACCGAGAAATCGGGTAAGAAGAAATACGATAATACAGCATTTATCATTGTCTCAGATATGCTGCTTACTGGTTATGATGTACCCATTGCTTCCTGTTTATATCTGGATAAGCCATTGAAAGAACATAACCTATTGCAAGCCATTGCAAGAGTGAATCGTTCGGGTAAAGGAAAAAATGCTGGTTATATCGTGGATTATAATGGCATTACGGCTTATCTAATTCAAGCATTGGAAATCTTTTCTGGTGACCTCAGACCTGATGATATATTGAAGAACCTAAGTGAAGAAATCCCAACACTGGAATTGAATCACAACAAACTGGTAGACTTCTTCAAACCAATGAGAATTGATAGGAATTACAACAGAGAAAAATATATTGATGCAGCGGTTCGCTTTATTGAACCCATAGATAAACGTGATGAGTTTAAGGTATTATTAAAACAGTTCAATAAGTCCATCAATATTGTATTGCCAAACACCATGGCAATGAAATATCAAGGTGATTTCAAGTTATTCAATGAAATAAAATTAAGAGCCAGAAATGTTTATCCCGATGATGAGGAACTGAAAATAACCAGAGATGAAAGCAATATGCTCCAATCGATGATTGATGAACATCTTAAAGCAGCAGGTGTGGAAAATCTATTGGCAGAACCCGTTTCCATCATCGATAAAGATAAATTCAAAGAAGAAATCCTCAACGCATCACCAGCAACCAAGGAATTGAAGATGCGCAACAATTTAATCCATACCATCAAAGTTGGAATGGATAAGAACCCCGATTTCTATAAGCCATTAGCACAGCGATTGGATGAATTAATCAAACAACGAAAAGAAGAAAGACTCACTCAGATGGAGTTGCTAAAAATGTTTGCAGATATTCAAGATGAAATCATTGCCGAGCATAAAGAAGGTGAAGAAAAAGGATTCAAAACAGCAAGTGAAAAAGCGGTTTACTCTTCCATGAAAATACTTTTTGATGACAATGCCGAAGATGCTACCAAAACCATATTCGAACTTATTAAAGGCGAACTAAATATTGTTGGATGGGCAGATAAAGGGCAGGTTCAAAAAGATATGGAAAATAAGATAATGCGTTATCTTAAAACTGCCAATATTGAACGTACCGAAGCCAAGTCAAAAGCCAAGGAAATGGTTGATATCATTAAGAAGAATAACGATGCCTGAAGTACAATACGGCAATAGAACCATATCATACAACATTCTGGTAAAAGAAGGTTTGAAATCGCATTATATCACCGTTCATAAAGGTGAAGGAGTAGTGTTGAAGGGCAAAGCAATTAGCCTTGAGAAATCACAACAACTTGTACTGAAGAAAGCTAAATGGGTGATAGATAAATTGGATTTGGTCAAGTCTATTTGTGATGATGATATCGTTACGGGTTCACGGATTCAATACCTTGGACGAAAGTATTATGTGGAGTTATTTATCGATGATTCTCTTGAAGAAATAAGCATCGATTTTACGGAGTCTAAATTTAAAGTGAGTCTACCCAAAGAATTAAATACTCAGCAAGAAATTAAATCTGCATTTGAGCAATTTATTGAGCATAAAGCTGAAGAAAAGATTGCACCACGAATCCGTAAATGGTCAAGAAAAACGGGCTTAGAATTTAATCATATCAAATTCGCTAAACTTGAAAAACGTTGGGGTAGTTGCACTCCAAGCAATAATATTATCATCAATACAGATGCAGTTAAACTACCCTTTTCTTTAATCGATTACCTTATTGTTCACGAATTAGTCCATACCAAAATCAAGAATCACTCCAAAGAATTCTGGGCGGAGGTTTCTAAGCATATTGGCAATTGGAAAGAATTGGATGATAAGATGTATGGGATGAAGTTGTAGCTGTCCAACCTCTTATTTTAAGTTATTAACTTTTTCATTAGATTTTCTTGCTGATTATCAGAAAACGAACCTAGATATTGCTGAGTTGTACTAATGTTTTGATGCCCTAAGCTCTGGCTAATGAAAGCAATCGAAACATTCTTTTGCATTAAGATAGTGGCATAACTATGTCTAGCAGAATAAGTGGTAATTGTTTTAACTCCCAATGCTTCACAAGCTCTTTTAAGACGTTTATTAACACTTTTAACGACATTAGGAACACGGTCATAAAGATATTGAGGTGTTGTTCCTGTGAGCAATGGAAACAAAAACGAGTTGTTGATATTCTTATATCGTTCAATGATTAGCTTAGCTTGTGGTAATAGAAAGACCCTAATTTGCTTGCTTGTTTTGGCTCGGTTATAAATTAAAAATTCGTCTTGAATGTTGTCAGTTGTGAGCATCGCAATATCTTTAATATTTGCACCTGCACAATAGTAGCTAAATTTGAATAGGTCGAAATATAGGTTATCAATATCCTTTATGAAACTAAATTTAAGCAATTTATTTATGTGTTTTTCTGGTATGGCACGTTTGTTATTCGTTGGACTTGGAATTTTAAAATTCTCAAAGGGATAACTATCAACGATGTCTCGATTTTTATTTATTACCGCTCTTAAACTTCTAAGGTATAGTGAAACGGTTGTTATGCTCTTATTTTTTAAATGCTCTTGATAACCCTTTAGAAACTTGTTATTGATGTCGTTTAAAACTAATCCCTTTTTATACCCTTCAATACTATTCAAGGCGGTTTGATACATACCACTCGATTTAATTTGGTTATTTGATTGAAGGTCTTTGATGTAGTTCAAAAAGCAATTACGAAGCTTGTTATCCCTTTTAGATTTTTCACCACTAAACAATGCCTTAAAAGCAGCAAAGCTATACCTATCCATAGTTTGGATAATAGCATTAGCTTTTTTAATTGAATCGTTTAGACGGTCTTTAATTTGAATTTGGTCTGGGGTTAACCTTCGACCCCGTTGTATTTTATCAAATTCAACCTTGCTTAAGAATATACCCAAAGCAATGAAATTGGATTTTCGTTCAAATCCAAGTCTTAATTTAACTGAAAATTTTCCTGAAACGTCTTGTAGACGCAAAACAATCGATACACTTACATTCATAATTTCTATTTTATGAATGTTCAATTGCCATTTTTGGTGCTTTTTCGTTAACACACAAATTAACACACAAATTGCAATTTGTGTGTTAATTGACCCGTAATTTAGCCCAAACTAACACACATTTTAATAATATCAATACAAACAAAAAAGCACCTAGAACCGAAGTTATAAGTGCTTTTTAAGAGTGTGGGGACTGCTGGATTACTCACAAGTTCGTGAGCTCACCGTCTATCGACGCTTCGGTTCGAACCAGCGACCCTCCCGATGTAAAATCGGGATGCTCTGAACCAACATTTAGAATTATTTTTTAGGATTCTGAATAAGTTTTTCAATAGCGGTTCTACTTTTCCATTTCTTCACTTGTCTTTCTCTGGCATACGCTAAAGATTTAGAAATAAAAGTTTCAAAGTAAACGATTTTCCAATCACCAATTCCGCCTGTAAAACCTTTGTGGTTTGAATTATGCTTTCTTAATCTTTCTTCTAAATTCTGGGTGCTACCGATATAATATTTATTCAGCTTTTGAGAATAGAGTATGTAGAAATAAAATTCCATAGGTACAAAAAAAGCCACTTAAAAAGTGGCTTTAGGTAGTGGGGACTGCTGGATTCGAACCAGCGACCCTCTGCTTGTAAGGCAGATGCTCTGAACCAACTGAGCTAAGCCCCCAATAAAATTTAAACTTTGCGTTTGGCTTATTGCCTTAGCGGTTGCAAATATACAGTTTTTTTATTTGCAGCAAATTTTTTTGAGAGATTATTTACTTAGTTTAATTATTATTATCTTGTCGCTTGAAATAAGAAGAGAAAAATACGTATTGTATTATCATAGATTATTGTCAAATAGAATAAAATATTATGCAAATAGAAGCTTTTTTTAAATTATCGTATGGATTATACGTTGTTAGCACTAAGAGCAAAGATAAACTCAATGGATATATTGCCAATACTGTTTTTCAGGTTACTGCAGAGCCGGCACAGTTGGCTGTGAGCTGTAGCAAAGATAATCTCTCAGCTAAAATGATTGATGAGAGTGGTGCTTTTTCTGTTTCAATTATTCATAAGGATGCCGGGCAGAAAGTAATATCTACTATGGGTTATAAGACAGGATATGAAATTAATAAGTTTGACGGTTTAAACTATATTGAAGGTCAATCGGGAAGTCCAATTTTAACTGATGATTGTTTGGCTTGGTTTGATTGTAAGGTAATGCAGAAAGTAGATGTTGGAAGCCATATTTTGTTTATTGCTGAAGTTTTAGACAGTAAACTTATTGAAGAGTTGAAAGAGCCAATGACTTATGCCTATTATCGTGAAGTAAAAAATGGAGTTGCACCTAAAAATGCTCCTACTTATGTAGATAAGTCAAAATTATTAAAACCAAAAGAAAAAGACCTTACAAAAGCCGCAGATCCTTTAACTCAAAAATGGGAATGTACCGTTTGTGGTGAAATTTACGATCCTGTTGAAGGAGACCCTGATGGTGGTATTGCTCCGGGAACACCTTTTGAAGATATTCCCAATGATTGGGTTTGTCCCACTTGCGGAGTTTCCAAAGAAGAATTTATACCTATGAATTAAAACAATTACATTTGATTAATCTTAAAATTTAAATCTATGAATACATTAAAAGGAACAAAAACAGAACAAAATCTATTAAAATCGTTTGCAGGAGAGTCTCAAGCTCGTATGCGTTATGATTATTTTACAAAGCAAGCAAAAAAAGAAGGCTTAGAACAAATTGCAGCTATATTTGAAGAAACAGCTTTAAATGAAAAAGAGCATGCAAAAAGGTTTTTCAAATTTTTAGAAGGGGGTATGGTAGAGATTACAGCGACTTATCCTGCAGGAAAAATTGGTACTACATTAGAAAATCTGAAAGCTTCAGCCGAAGGCGAAAATGAAGAGTGGACGGAATTATATCCTGAATTTGCTAAAATAGCTGAAGAAGAGGGGTTTAAGGAAATAGCAACAGCTTACAAAATGATTGCAAAAGTTGAAAAAGCTCACGAAGAACGTTTTACAAAGTTGTATAATAATCTTGAAGAAGGTAAAGTTTTTGAACGCGAGGGAAAAATAGTTTGGAAATGCCGTAACTGTGGTTATCTGCATCAAGGAACAAAAGCACCTAAAGTTTGTCCTGCTTGTTTACACCCACAATCATATTTCGAAATTAAAGAAACTAATTATTAAAAGAAATTTGTTTTTATTTAAGTGCTCGATTTTTTCAAGTCGGGCACTTCTTGTTTGTCGACATAAAATTTTCAACAAAAATCAATTGAAAAATCGTAATTTTGCACTCCTTAAAACAACTTTACCAAGCCGTATTAGTAGTTTTTAACAATAAAGAAAAATAGCTTGAATGGAAAATATTAGGAACTTTTGTATTATTGCTCATATCGATCACGGTAAAAGCACGCTTGCCGACCGTTTACTGGAGTTTACAGATACTATTTCTGAGCGCGATATGCAAGAGCAATCGTTAGATGATATGGATCTGGAACGCGAAAGAGGTATTACCATAAAAAGTCATGCTATTCAAATGGACTACGAGCAAGATGGAAAGTCTTATGTTTTAAATCTTATTGATACTCCCGGTCACGTCGATTTTTCTTACGAAGTATCTCGATCTATAGCTGCTTGTGAAGGAGCCTTGTTGATTGTTGATGCTACGCAAGGTATTCAAGCTCAGACAATTTCGAATTTATATTTGGCTATAGAAAACGATTTGGAAATTATTCCGGTTCTGAATAAGATGGATCTCGACAATGCTATGCCGGGCGAAGTCTCCGATCAGATTATTGATTTAATAGGATGCGAATTAGAGGATATTATTCAGGCAAGTGGGAAAACGGGTTACGGTGTAGATAAAATATTAGAAGCTGTTGTTGAACGTATTCCTGCTCCAAAAGGCGACCCAAAAGCTCCTTTTCAGGCCTTGATATTCGATTCTGTTTTTAATTCCTTTCGTGGTATTATTGCTTATTTCCGTATTCTGAATGGGGAAATTCATAAAGGCGATCACGTAAAATTCTTTACTTCTGAAAAAACATATCATGCCGACGAAATAGGTGTTTTAAGGATGACTCAAGAACCTCGGAAAGTGATGAAAACAGGAGATGTTGGTTATATTATTTCGGGTATTAAAACGGCTAAGGAAGTCAATGTTGGCGATACAATTACCCATGTTGATCGACCTTGTGATGCTGCTATCGAAGGTTTTGAAAAAGTAAAACCAATGGTATTTGCAGGAATTTATCCTGTAGATGCAGATGATTACGAAGAACTACGATATAGTTTGGAAAAATTACAACTTAATGATGCTTCTTTAACTTGGGAGCCCGAATCGAGTATGGCTTTAGGATTTGGTTTTCGTTGTGGCTTTTTAGGTCTTTTACATATGGAAATTATTCAAGAGCGTTTGGATAGAGAGTTTGATATGAATGTTATTACTACCGTTCCAAACGTATCTTATAAAGTTGTTTCGCATAAAGGTCAGATGACAGAAGTACATAATCCGTCAGGTTTGCCGGATCAGAAATATATCGACCATATTGAAGAGCCTTTTATTAGAGCTCAGATTATTTCAAAATCTGATTATGTGGGTTCCGTTATGAAGTTATGTATAGATAAAAGAGGAGAATTACTCAATCAGGTTTATCTTACTTCCGATAGAGTAGAGCTTACGTTTAATATTCCTTTAGGAGAAATAGTTTTTGATTTCTACGATAAGCTGAAAAGTATCTCTAAAGGATATGCAAGTTTTGATTATCACCTTTCCGGATATAAACCCGCTAATTTAAGTAAGCTTGATATTTTATTAAATGGTGAACCCGTTGATGCTCTTTCAACATTGATTCATCGTGATAATGCTTATGACTTTGGTAGAAAAATGTGTGTTAAACTCAAAGAGTTAATTCCACGTCAACAATTTGATATTGCTATTCAGGCTGCAATTGGAGCGAAGATTATTGCTCGCGAAACGGTAAAAGCTGTTCGTAAAGATGTTACTGCAAAATGTTACGGTGGAGATATCACGCGTAAGCGTAAATTGTTGGAAAAACAAAAAAAAGGGAAGAAAAGAATGCGTCAGGTAGGTAATGTTGAAATTCCTCAAAAAGCATTTTTAGCCGTTTTAAAGTTGGATTAAAAAACACTTAAAAATGACAGTTTCTAAATTAAATAAGGAAGATCAAGAGTTATACGATCGTATTTTTCAACAAAACCACGAATGGGCTGCTGATAAAAAGAAAAACAACCGTAGTTTTTTTAAAGATCATTTTAAGGAACAAAACCCTCAATTTTTGTATATTGGATGCTCCGACAGTCGTGTCCCTATTAGCGATTTAACAGGTTTAGACATTGGGGATATATTTGTACATCGAAATATTGCTAATGTAGTTTCGAAAGACGATAAAAATCTTATGGCGGTTTTGCAATACGGAGTCGAAATATTAAAAATTAAGCATATAGTTGTTTCGGGTCATTATGGTTGTGGCGGCATAAATGCTGCTAATTCAGGAAAGCATTACGGTTTAATGGATTCGTGGTTAGACAATATTAGAAAAGTACGCTTGGAGCATGCTAAGGAATTGGATTTAATTTCTGATAAAACCAAAGAAAACGATAAGCTATCAGAATATAATGTTATTACTCAGTGTGAGAATTTGATAAAAATAGATTTTATTAAAAAGAGCTATGCGGAAAATGGGTATCCGATAGTGCATGCTTGGATTTACGATATGCGTTCCGGTCTTTTACGCGATATGGAATTTGATATGTTATCTGAAAAGAATATTAAAAACAGCTAATTCTTGGTGTTTTGAGGCAGTACATACATTTTTATTAATTCTATTTTTGTTTCAGTAGCTTTTAGTATATCAATTTGAAAATTTTCTATAAATAATTTATCTTTTTCTTTGGGAATACTTCCGTACTCGTGAATAATATAGCCTGCAAGAGTTTCATATTCCTCTGATTCCGATAGGTTGAGCTTATATTTTTCATTTACAAAATCAATCTCTATTCTGCCGGAAAAAATATATACATTATCTGCAATATTTTTATCAACCAATAAACCTTTATCAAACTCATCTTCAATCTCTCCAAAAATTTCTTCCATAATATCTTCCAAAGTAACTATACCGCTGGTTCCTCCAAATTCGTCAACCACAATAGCCATACTTTTGTTTTGTTTTATAAAGAGAGTTAATACATGGTTTGCTAACATACTCTCCGGAATTATAAGTGTTTGGCGGAGAATACTCTTTATGTCTTTAGGCTTAGAAAAAATATCAAAAGCATGTACATAGCCAATAATATTATCGATATTTTCTTGAAAGATTAAAATCTTAGAGTGACCTGATTTTGTTAATATTTTCTGTACTGCATCTATAGATTCATTTATTTCCAAAGCTACGATTTCGGTACGTGGCACCATGCATTCTCTAATTTTTACATTTCGGAATTCAATAGCATTTTTAAATAATACTTTTTCTTGTTCTCCAAGCACGCTCTCTTCTTCCGTATCTGTAATTTCCTGAACAAAATCATTTAATTCTATGGGCGATAAGCTATATCCCTCATCCTTTAATTGAAGTCGGAATAGTAAACGGAAAATTATTTTTGCAATCCAGTTTATAAAAGTTATAAAAGGCAAAAACAGATAATAAATTAGAAAAAGAGGGACAGAAAAGATTAATAAAATACGATTCGGATTTTTTCTAAAAATAATTTTCGGAAGGAATTCTGCAACAATTAAAATAAGGACGGTTGATAAAAGCGTTTGGATAAGCAGAATGAGTAGCTCGTTAGTACTCAAATCGCCTAAGAATTGTTGAATGGGCTGTTTTAAAACAGTAGCAAAAGCAAAACCATAAAAGACCAAAGAGATATTATTGCCAAGCAATAGGGTTGCAATTAATTTTGAAGGTGAGTTATAAATAGAAAAGAGCCATTTTGTTTTAGACGATTTTTTATCGAGCTCCATTTTTAATTTAGAAGCACTAATAAATGCTATTTCCAATCCGGAAAAAAGAGCCGAAAACAAAAGGCTTAATAAGATAATTTGATATTGAGTCATCTTAATTTATTTCGTTGTCTTTTACATTAATAGTTCCTCTGACATTGAATATTTCTATATACTTAAAGCTTTGATCTGCTCTAATACTATCGCCATGAATTGTCTTGTCTTTTTCAATAAGGGTTACAAATACGTTATTATATATCTTCTTCTTTTTTTCATCCCAAAACAGATGCTCTGTAAGAAGTTTTTTGCCTGAGTTATAATTAGTTACAATAACATTTTTCTCTACTTCCATTAGCTTGGATTTCTGAAAGCGTTTACCATATTCGGCTTGTAACTCAGAAATTTTCTTATTGTTTTTATCGTAAGTTTTAATCTTTAGCCCATTGGGAAATTCAATATAAGGGTCTTCGCCACCAATTTGATACAGAAGAGGAGCGGTAAGTATCATCTGTATTTTTGCAGAATCAGAATAAATAATACGCACATCTTTGGCTATTTCGGAGGGAATAGTATCTGCCATTGTTAGCTCGCGAATGGTTTCCATTTGGTTTTCACAAGCAAAAAGCATTGCTGTAAAAAAGATTACAACAATGCTTTTTAGTCCAAAAATAATAGTTCTTTTTGGGGTTATATTTTTCAATTTTATATTATTTCGCAGCGCGAACAGTAGTCGTTTCGTTAATCCAACATTCAACTTTAAAGCTTGCTCCTTCTTGCAAATCATGGAAGAAAATTACATCCATCTGAGGGAAATGTTTAGAATAAGTCGCTATACGTTTGTTTGCTAACTCTGTTAATTCTGCATCTACTCTTTTAGCTTGATAATATTTATCTACTGCAGCCCAATAAGCTACTTTTTTAGTTAATTCATTAGTTCCGCATTTTGATGCAGAAGCTGCATAAAGATCTCCTATAAGGATATAAGACATTCCATCTGCAGGATTTAACGCAATTGCTTTACGAGCATAAGAGCGTGCTGTTATGTAATCATTAAGTTTATAATAAATTTTTCCTAAATCAGAATAAATATCTGCTTTTTCAAGAGGGTCTTCAATCATATCAACAGCATTAAGATAATACTTAGCTGCATCTTTATAGGCCTCTTTTTCGATATTCATTTTACCCATTAACATAGCAGACTCAGGAGTTGGTTCTGCATTATAAAGAGCTTCGGTTGAATTAAAAAACAAATCTGATTTTGTACATTTTTTCTTTTTTAAAATTTTAGTGATTTTGTTTAAAAGAACAATATCAGAAGGATTCGCTTCAAACTTTTTACTGTAAATTTTAACCAATACATCGCAAGTTGCATATGGCTCAAAGGTATTATTTATATTTCCTTTTACGTTTTCCCATTGCGATAAATATTTTGCTTTGTCTTTGTATTTAATTAAATTTTGATCAACAAGTGAGCTTATTTTATCGTAAGTATCAATAATTAATTCTTCATCGGCTTTGCCGGATTTTACCATTTTTATAGTGGCTCTAAAGTAATAAACCAAAGCAGCTGTAGACGACTTAGAGCCTTCCATTTCAACAGATTCTTTAAGAATATTATAAGCTTTCTCGCAACGTTCGGGCGCTAGCATAAATAAATCTATTCCCATCTTACCTTTTAAAGAGCCTATTTGACTTTTACCGGTTTTATAATGATTTGGGAAATATTTAATTCTTGCTTCATGAATCATCATTAAGGTGTCGAGATAAGCATTTTTCTCTTCATCATTAGTTGCTTTTTTTAGATAGTAACTCATGATCTTAAGCCCATTAACATAGGTGTTTTCCGATGCTATAGGACAGTTTAGAAATACCCATCTCCAATGCGGTATAAATTCGTTTACAATAGCGCTTTTATAATTAGATTTTTTCCATTGTTTAAATGCTTCTTGATATAAAGAAAGTTCAGTGATACATTTAACACTGTCGATTCCGTATTTACCCCCTTGAGTTTCAAATGAGGCAAGCTTTTCTTGAAAATTACCATTTACTTCCGTTTGAGCACCAAAAGCACTAACGCTCAAAATTAGCCCCAGAATTGACGATAAAATTTTAATTTTCATTGTGTGTAATTTATGTTATTAAAAATATTTTGCTTTTCTAAACCAGTTTTCTTTTATACTTATTCCCAATGCCACTTTAACAAAGCGCTCTTGGATTAAACTGTTTCCTACGGTTCCATTTTGTCCAATTTCTATGCCAAGATTTAGAATCGAAGCGCTTTTCCGCAAAGGTAAGCCAAATCCAACACTAATTGCATACTCTTCTATATCAGTATTATTAAAATTTATCCCCATTTTGTTATAACGTGCTCCAAAACGATAACGAATAAGTTTTAAATAAGACGATAAATTATTATTTGTTGGTATAAACTCTACTCCTACAGACGCTTTTATCTTATTATTATAATTATCTGACTCCCCTAAATAACTGAATGACTCCCAGTTATCGAACATAAAATCGGCAGCGATTAGAAGTTTGTTTTTCTTTTCCCAAGAAACGCCAAATCCGAAGGTGTACGGTAAACTAATTTCATTCTGAATTCCGGATCGAATATAAACAGTATCTACCCCTGATTCGTAACCAATTTGATCTCCTATAAAAGTAGTGGCTAAATAATCGGTTTCTACATTTAAGGTAGCTGTTGGAGTGTAAGTAGCTGCAAGCCCAAAGAAACTGTTTTTTCCTGTTGGAATAAAATATTGCAATCCAACAGAAAATTCGAATCCACTCAATAAGTCGCGCTCTGATAATCGAGAATTTACAAGATAAGCCGAATCGGGAAAGATTACTGTGTTTAGATGTTCTACACGACCAAAATAATAAGAAGAATTTATCCCTACAGATAATTTTTTATTTATTTTAAAAGCATTACCCCAATTTACTTTATCTAATCCTCCGGAACCAGAATATATTTTCCGACTCAAAACATTAATGTCGAGTATTTCATCGTTTTGCACCTCGTATCCAACATTACTAAAAGGAAGTAGAGCTAAACTACTTTTCCACCAATGTGTTATAGGAAATGCAAAAATTATATGATTAATTGAAGTATTACTCAAATCACTTGTCTGCTCGTTAGTGCGATAAGATGCCATTGTGCTTTGCAAACCCACACTTGCGACAAAAGAAAGGCTGTCAACACCTGTGTAAGATGCCGGATTACTTATATTGACGTAGAGATTACTCTTAACAGCTAAATTTGTTCCTCCCATTCCAAATGTACGAATATTGCCCTGTTGATAAACATCACCTATTCCGTAAAAGCTGTAAGGAGAAGTTGTTTGGTTCTGTGCTATTACCATAAACGGTAAAATAACAGCCGTAAGTAAAACTATTTGTTTAATATGTTTTATTGTCATTGTATTCTAGTATAAAATTCAAGCCTTGCAGCACTAAATTTTCAGCTGCAAAGATGTTATTTTTTAAGTTCTTATCAAAATATTTTAAGTCGCCTCCGGTAAATACCACCAAAATGTTAGAATACATTTCTTTGTAGCGATTTATAATTCCATCTACCTCGCTTAAAATGCCATTAATTACCCCTGAAAGTATGGCGTCTTCTGTGTTTTGTCCGGTAAGTATATTACTGTTTGAGAATGTAACTAATGGTAATTTATCTGTAAAATGATGTAATGATTTAAAACGCATTTTAATCCCCGGACTGATACTCCCGCCTAAATAAATACCATCACTTCTTAACATTTCGTAGGTAATGGTGCTCCCAGCATCAATAATAAGAACATCCTTTTGAGGATATAACTTTGCTGCTCCAACAGCAGCTGCAAGTCTGTCTTTTCCTAAAGTTTCAGGCGTTTTATATTTATTTTTAATGGGTATTGGTGTATTATGGTCAAGCTCAATAGTTTGAAATTCGGAATGCATACAATTTTTAAAGTCCTTATCTAAATCCACTACTGTAGCATAAATGGCTTTTTTAATCTTAGGGAAAAGTTTTTTTAGTGCAATCACATCTTTCTCATAAAGCTTTTCGCCTGAAGATTTGTAAATCAAATCTCCATTATCGAAAACGGCTAATTTATAGAGTGTATTCCCGAAATCAAGAATAAGGTTTTGCATATAAATATTGAAAATCTATGAGGAGCAAAAATACTCGTTTTTTAAGCAACGGAAGCTGTTTCGCTTATCTTTTATCATAAAAATTCTTAATTTGAATTTCCTTTTACTTTTAGTGAAGAAATAGTAAGAGCGTTGTTTTTTTTGGTAGTTTCAATTAAAAACTCCTTATTTGTTTGTATCATGCTTTTTATTTCTTTGATATATTTTTGACCTCGGGCTGAATAATCCTTAAGTCCATTTGCCATTGAAATAGCATCGGGTTGTTTATTATGCTTACGCTTAGTCGCTCTTTCTTTACGTAATAGACTAAATGCAGGATGAGAATTTAAGAAAAGCATATAAGATCTTATGCTTTGTTCAAGAGTTTCGAATTTTGCAACTTCATGAGTTTTACCTTCTTTTCTAGCTCTTGGAATAACACCACAACCGGGTTTAAAACACCATTGTCCATAAAGATTATTAGCTGCTCTAACAAAATAACTACTTCCCCATGAGGACTCTAATGCTGCTTGTACCAGAGCTAATTCTTGAGGTATAATATCCACTCTTAAGAGCAAGTCGTTATAAGTGTTCGTGTCCTGTAAATCAGTATTTTCACAACGATAATCTAAAATATATTTATTTAGTAAGGTAATATTTTCAGTGCTGAGAGTATCTTTTAATTTGAATATTTGATATTGCTCTTGTATAAACTGTCTTTGCTGAATAATTAGGCGGTTTTCTTTTTGAATAAGAGGCGTTAAAAAGCTAAAAAAAGCTTTTTTCTTCTGTTTAACATTTTTATAGGTGCTGAAATCAGGTAGAAGTGATGAAATGATTATGGTATTTTTAGTATCAGACTTAATAGAAACCTCTTTAGTTTCTTCTTTTTTTTGACTGAAAGAGGTGTTTGCTTTATTTTTTCCGGATATATTGTAGGTGTCTACGCTATCGATAGAAATAATTTTCTGTTTAGTTTTTTGTTTTTTGGGATTGCAAAAGCTCAGTATAATGCTGATAAACAGGAGAAAAGAAACTTTGGTTGAAAATAATAATACGGATTTTTTAAGTGGGGATTCTGTCATATAATGCAGCTATTGTTTTTGCTGCTGTAAAAATGCGCAAAATTTTTGAAAAAATATTGCTGGATTGAAAAAAGGGTTTAAATTTGCACTCGCAAACACTGCTGGCGTCGTAGCTCAGTTGGTAGAGCAGAGGACTGAAAATCCTTGTGTCACTGGTTCAATTCCAGTCGATGCCACTTTAAAAGCCCGGTTTTTTTAAATCGGGCTTTCTTATTTATTCTGTTTTAAGCATCTTACTTTCATTTTGTCGTTCTATTTGATTAACTTTGAGGTAGTATTTTTATAAATAGTCAAGTGTTTGTAGAGAGTGTTTGTATGTCATCTTACACAAACCGATAACAGTAGTCTTACATTTTCTACCTAACCGAGACGTAAAAACTATAGGCATATGAAAAAAATAATGGGTTTATTACTGGTTTTATCATCAATTTTTCTAATAACATCCTGTGTTAATGAAAAATCGCATGATAACGATATGGATAAAAAAGCAGCTGTTGATGTGACGCGAGAAAAATTAGAAATTTCTCAATTACTTGATAATTTAGCGGCTGCTACAGAAAGTGGTAATTTCGAAATGATTGAAAATATCTGGTGGACATCAGAAGATGTTTTATTAATAGGAACAGATAACGATCAAAAATTAGAAGGTTGGGAAGAAATAAGTGAAGCTATTAAAAAACAATTCAGAACTTTTGGGGAAACGCTAATTTCTATTACCGATCAAACAATTTGGTTAAATGATGATGCTACTATAGCCTGGTTCGCCGAAGAATTAAATTACAATTTTGTATTTGAAGAAAGAGCCATGACATATGAAGGAATACGTTTTACCGGAGTTATGCAGAAGATTGATGGAAAATGGCGTTTAGTACAACAGCATATGTCTATTCCTGCAATTCCCAAAATGGTTAAAACAAAATAGATTCATTTTTCTAAATAAATAATACTTTTAGAACTTTGTCTGTGTAAAAGCAAAGATTTTAGAGGATATAATTGATCATATTCTTGTTTCTTTGATAAATAACTTTCAGGTATGGCATGTTTTATATTTTCAGAACTAATAACCCGATATCTGTATTTAACATAGTCTAATATGTTCTCGTCGGGAAGCTGATCTAATAAGCCTTGCGATTTAGCATATCTAACAAGGTAGGGAGTTAAATTCGGTCGCTTTATTTTGGATTGACTGATTTTTAAAAAGTTCTTATGGTAAAACCTCTTCTTAACACCTAATGCTGCATAAAAAGCACGATTTAAACTGTTATCATCCGAAAAATCAAATTGGATAGAAAATTTGCCTTTTTTTGGATTAATATTGGTCTTTAAATTACTAATTCCATTTTGCTGCTCTAGTTTTTGTAATCCATCATCAAGTCTGCTTAAATCTATATTTTGTCCAATAGAATTGAATAAAAATCCTAAGCCATTATGTTTTAAGTAGAGGTGATATTCTCCTGACAAGTCAGTATTTATTTTAATCTCCTCAACGAGTTCAATACAGGAGGTAAAGCTAAAAGCTAAAATAAGCAGGGTAAATATTCTAAAAAATTTACGCATAATGTTTTTATTAAAAAAGCCCGACTCTAAATAGAATCAGGCTTTATTAAAAATATTTTAAAGTTACTGAATTAGTATCAATACTTTATTATTGAGCACTTCAACAACACCGCCTTTAATAGGGAAAAGAGCCTCTGTTTTATCGGCTTTTATCACTTTAAGTTCTCCTTGTTTTAATACCGAAATAATTGGTGCGTGATTTTCCAAGACTTCAAAAGAACCATCTATGCCCGGAAGCTTTATTAAACTAGCTTCTCCATCAAAAATGTTACTGTCAGGTGTTACAATTTGAAGGTTCATAATTATTTATTTTTGAGCTAATAATTTTTCGCCTTTTTCAATGGCCTCTTCAATAGTTCCGACAAGGTTGAAAGCTGCTTCGGGATATTTATCTACTTCGCCGTCCATTATCATATTAAATCCTTTGATTGTATCTTCTAAAGAAACAAACTTACCTTCGAGACCGGTAAATTGAGTCGCTACGAAGAAAGGTTGTGATAAGAAACGTTGAACACGACGAGCACGGTGTACTACCAGCTTATCTTCTTCAGAAAGCTCGTCCATTCCTAAAATGGCAATAATATCTTGAAGTTCTTTATAACGTTGCAGTAATTCTTTTACACGTTGAGCGGTATTGTAATGTGCATCGCCAACAACATCAGGAGAGAGAATACGAGATGTAGAATCCAACGGATCTACAGCAGGATAAATACCTAATTCTGCAATTTTCCGGTTCAATACCGTTGTTGCATCAAGGTGAGCAAATGTAGTTGCAGGAGCAGGGTCAGTCAAGTCATCCGCAGGAACATATACCGCTTGTACAGAAGTAATGGAACCGCGTTTTGTAGATGTAATACGTTCTTGCATTAATCCCATTTCAGTAGCTAAAGTAGGTTGGTAACCAACAGCAGAAGGCATACGACCAAGCAAAGCTGAAACTTCAGAACCTGCTTGTGTAAAACGGAAAATATTATCGATAAAGAATAAAATATCGTTACCTGTTGGTTGGCCAACACCATCACGGAAATATTCGGCAACGGTTAAGCCAGAAAGGGCAACACGAGCACGAGCTCCAGGAGGTTCGTTCATCTGACCGAACACTAAAGTAACTTGCGATTCTTTCATCTTGTCCATATCAACTTTAGAAAGATCCCATCCGCCTTCTTCCATATCTTTGCTAAACTCTTCGCCGTAATTGATAATGCCAGCTTCAATCATCTCACGTAAAAGATCGTTACCTTCACGGGTACGTTCTCCAACACCAGCAAAAACGGATTGGCCTTTGTAGTTCTTAGCAATATTATTTATAAGTTCTTGGATAATAACCGTTTTGCCAACACCGGCTCCGCCAAATAAACCAATTTTACCACCTTTAGAATAAGGCTCTATCAAATCTATAACCTTAATTCCCGTTAATAAAATTTCTTTAGATGTTGAAAGCTCTTCAAATTTAGGTGGCTCACGGTGAATAGGGTAAGAACTGTCGGTTTTAATACTTGGTAATCCATCAATTGTCTCACCAATAACATTAAATAAACGACCTTTAATATCTTCGCCAACGGGCATTGAAATAGGTTTTCCGGTAGATACAACTTCCATTCCACGATGAAGACCATCAGTAGAATCCATTGCAATTGCACGAATAGTATTTTCTCCAATATCTTGTTGAGCTTCTATAACAATAACATGACCATTTTCATTGGTTATTGTTAAAGCGTCATAAATATTAGGAAGATATTCTACTTGATCAAAAGTAACATCGATAACTGGTCCGATGATTTGGGAGATTTTCCCTACAGCCTTATTCTCCATGTATTTTCTGTTAAAATTCTGCGCAAATATAAGATAATCTGACTGATAATCTTTGGAGAGATTGATTTTTTTATATTTTTTAATCTTTTCATCCCAAATCAATTAAAAGAATTTTGCTTGTCGTATTTTAATACCTTTGTTTCCTTTATTTTAATTATTTAATATTTTGAACGTTTATAAAAAAAGCAAACCCTTTTTCCCAATATTATTTTGGCTTTGGCTATTTTTAATTTTGTTTTTGATGGTCAAGCCTTTTGATGCGGAATCTAATCTTAATTTTACGTGTTTGGATAAGATAGTCCATTTTACACTGTTTTTAATTTTAGGATTTTTATATATTACTCCTAAATTTGATGCAGGAACATTATCCCAAATTATATTAAAAAATAAGAGCGCTTATTTTTTAATATTTTTTACCTTGTCGATAGAATTTGTTCAGTTATTCTTGACTTACCGCTCATTCGATATTTTTGATATCATGATGAATGTAATAGGATTAATAAGTGGAATTACATTAGGATGGTTTATGGGTGTTCTTGGTGCTTAGAAATTGGGGCGTAATTTTAAATCAATTTGTGATGATATTTGAAAATAGGGTTCAATTCGAAAATTGAACCCTATGAGAATTTCAGTTTGTACGTTTTATGCGATAGAGTCTTTAAAATTGATAATGGTTTAAAAACGGCTTAGTCTTTTTCCCCTTTAAATAAATCTTTTTTCTCGGTTTTTTCTACCTCATCGTGGTTCTTTAATGTTTTGGATACTGCGGTATAGGGTCCTGTAATAACTTCTTGACCGAGTTCAACACCTTCTAAAATTTGAATAATGCTGTTATCTTGTATTCCTGTTTTTACAGCAACCATTTCGGCTTTGCCGTCAACATACAAGAAAACATATTCTTTGATTACTTTTTTAGAAGTAGATTGTCCCTTTTCTTCTTCTTTCTTTTCTTCACGCTTTTCTCGGGCTGATTTTAGACGACCTGTAGTATCGGCACGCGTAGTAACTGCTGCAATCGGAACTGCTATTACATCGCTTTCTGTATTTGTTTGTATATCGACAGATGCTGACATTCCCGGACGGAAAGGAGAATACGACGGGTCATTTTCAGGAACTAAATCTTGATAAGAATCACTTAGGATTCTAATTTTTACGTCAAAATTTGTTACTTGATCGGCACTGGTTCCTGTGGTATTTGCTGATGTTGCAATTTCAGTCACCAAGCCTTTAAACTCTCTATTCAAATAAGCGTCAACCTCAATTAAAGTGGTATCGCCAAGATGTACACGTACAATATCATTTTCGCTAACTTCAACATTTACTTCCATATTGTTAAGGTTTGCAATACGCATTAATTCGGTACCTGCAGAAAACTGAGAAGCTCCTTGAACGCGTTCTCCTCGTTCTACGTTTAGCTTAGAAACGGTTCCGTCTTGCGGAGCATAAACAGCAGTTCTATTTAAATTTTCTTTAGCTTCACGTAAAGAAGCGGCAGAACTTTTTACTTGAAATTCGGATGATTTTAATGTTTGTTCAGCAGCATCAACACGAGCTTTGGAAACATCAAAAGTTGATTTAATTCTTTCCATATCAGAATTTGAAATCACTTTCTTTTTCCAAAGAGCCATATTACGATCGTAATCTAATTTATTTTTAATGAATTCTGCTTTTGCTGAAGCAAGATTGGCACGAGCATTGGCTTCGGAGGCTTTTTGAGAATTTAAGCCGGCTTCGGAACGTTCGTAAGCCGCAATATATTGTTCAGGATCTATTTTGGCTAATAGCTGTCCTTTTTTAACCATGTCTCCTTCTAAAACGGTTAGTTCAATTACTTCGCCCGAAATAAAAGGGCTTACCTTAATATCTTTTTCAGGTTGAATTTTTCCATTTGCAGTAACCGTTTCGATAATAGTGGCAGTCATAACTTTTTCAACGGTTACTTTGGTAGAATCGACTTTGCCTAATTTTCCATTCTTCTTTAGAACAGCTAAAACAATGATTATAATAACCAAAGCACCGCCTAACCAATAAATTAACTTATTATTCATTCTTTTAGTTTTGTTAATTATGATATGATTTGTTTTAAAACTTCAATGGAATGCCCATATAGAAGTCGAGTATTTTTGTTTTGAAAATGTAATCGTATTTTGCACGTAGCAGATCAGATTCTGATTGAGTTAATCTTGATTTTGCTAAGTTGTAATCAACTGAGTTTAACATCCCTAAAGTAAACTTTTCTTCGGTATATTTAAATGCTTCTTTTAGGGATTTTACTGTTGCTTTGTTTGCATGATAAGTTTTGTATGCCGCTATAGCATCAAAATATTTCTGTTCTATACTTTTTCGTAAAGTATTTTTGGTCAGCTCCAAATTAAATTTACTATTTAGGTTTTGAATTTGTGCTTGCTTTATACGTGTTGTAGTTTGATATGCATTAAAAATAGGAACGTTTAAAGAAAGGGTAAGATATTCGCTTATATTGTCGGAAATCTGATCCCAAAATGCCATAACAGGTGAGTTAGGATCGGTAAAATCTATAAGTTTAGAATCAATATAGTTGGTATTAAGTCCTCCACGAAGTGATAGAGAAGGATAGGCAGCTCCTTTGGCAATCATAATATTTCTTGAAGAGCTAAGTACATCTAACTCCGCTCTCTTAATTTCCGGCATAAAGTTTACGGCATTTGCATAAACTTGTTCTGATGGTATAACGGAGAGCTCATCATTGATAGAAATATCAGGGCGTTCTATTTCAAATTCTTCATTAGCTGATAGATCTAATATCTGTAGTAAGTCAAGATAAGACAGGCTTAAATTATTATCTGCTCTTATTACATTTACCTCTTCCATTAAACCTTGCGCTTCAATTTCTAATAAATCTCCTTTAGGTAATATTCCTGCTTCAACAAGATTTTTTGTTCTTTCTATTTGTTGTTTTGTGACATCGGCCTGATTTTGAGCAACAATCAGCATTTCGTGGTTGAATAAAATATTTAGATAAGCTCCCGTTAACTGCAGGGCAATGTCATTTGCTATTTTTTCTGAATCGTAAAGGCTGGAACTATATGCAAGTTCATTCTGTTTTACGGTATTAATCTTTTGAAATCCTCCAAAAATAGTTAGTCCGCTATTTACTCCAAAACTGGAGCTCATATTATTGGTGTTGATATAAGTATTAGTTACAGGATCAATAGATCGTCCCCAATTATAATTTAAAGATGATGTGCCGTTTAAGGATGGAGCAAATTCAAATTTACTTTGTTTTAAATTTGCCTGAATAGATTCTATCTGTAATTTGCTCTGTTTAATCTGAATATTATTTTCAAAAGCGTAGTTTATGCAATCTTCTAAAGTCCAAATTTTTTGAGCGAAAATAGTGCTTATACTTAAGGCAAAAACTAAAAAGAAGCTTGAGATTATATGAGAGTTTACTTTAAAAGGGGTCATAGTTTATGTTTTCTATCAACTTACTAAATTAAGAATTTTTAAGTCTCTACGTGTATTTTTTTTAGAAATAAGCTAAAAATATGCCAAATAGAACTGTAACCCTTTATTAGTAGTTAATAATTTGTTGTTGATTTATAGACGGTATCAAATATGATAGGTTACAAATCAAAAAAAATATTTTATATAAAAGGAACGATAATTTTTAAGTTTAATTGTGTCAGCTAATTAGTAAGTTGCACCCTCTGATATCACTATTGTCAAATCTGCCAAGTATTTCAAATTCTTGATTAGAATGGACTTTTCCTAAATCTTTTGTTTCTATAAATGACATGGAATAAATATTTGCCAAATCGATGATATTTATTCCTCCACTCAGACTATTTGGCAGTATTTCAAAAGGATCATTAATATCTCGAATAAGAATTTTCATCCAACCGGGAGTTTTGAAAATGCCTTTTCCTTTTGAATAAGCCTGAGATAATAATTCGGTCATTCCGTATTCTGAATGAATATTTTTGATTCCAAAACCTAGTTGTAGCTCTTGGTGTAAGTCTTCTCTTATCATTTCTTTTCGCCGCCCTTTCATTCCTCCTGTTTCCATTATTATGGTATTCTTCAGTTGGAACTTTTTTGTATTAATTAAATCGAGTAGGGCATAAGAAACGCCAAGTAAAAGTATTTTTTGTCCTTGAGCATCTAAAAAACTTAATTTTTCAGAAAGTTCTTCGATATTATTAAGATAGAAACCGCTATTCTTGTTTTTGCTATCGCGAATAAGTTTATTTGCCATATAAACAAGTGAGGAATCTCCGTTTTCAATATAGGAAGGTAGTAAAGCTAGGATACAATAATCTTTAACTGAGCCGTAAAATTGCTCAAATCCTTTTGTAAAAGAAGTTTCGTAGAGTTTTAAATTTTGAACAAAGTGTTGGCTGCGACCAAAAGATGTGGTTCCGCTACTTTTAAAAATTGCTTGAGAATTTCCTGTCGATAAATTGTGCGTTTTAAAAAATGATATAGGTAGAAACGGTATTTTTGAATAATGGTCAATTGATTTTGGGTTTACTCGAATGGAATTAACAAACTGCTGATAAACGTCGATATTGTTATATTGATATTGAAAAGCTGTTAAACACATTTTATTGAATGTATCTTCATTATCAATATCAAATAGTTTCTCGATGTAATCGTTTAATTTCATTGATGCAAATATACGGCAGGAAAATTAGATTTTGGGTTTTAGCAAAATATCAGACACAAAAAAAGCCGTCAATATTTTTATTGACAGCTTTTTTGTGGGTATAACAAATTAGTTAATACCTAATTTCTTTTTAACTAAAGGCAATACATTAATACCTCCATCAGAATAAAGAATGATTTGTTCATTTCCGTTTAGGATATAAGTAAATCCGTTTTCTTTACCAACAGCTTTAATAGCATTTTGAATACGATCAATTAAAGGTTGGGTTAGTTCCATTTGCTTATTTTGAATTTCGTATTGTGCTTGTTTGTTGAATGCTTCAATTCGTTGTTGAAGATCTAATATTTCTTTTTCTTTAGTTTGCTTGATAATTTGCGACATAGTAGCCTGTGTAGCCTGATAATCGTTTACTTTTGATTCATATTCAGTTTGCATTGCTTTTAATTGCGATTCTAAAGAAGCAACATGTGCTTGCAATTTTGTGTTTATTGAATCTTGTCCTGGCATTAAACTAACAATTTGTGCAAAATCAATATAACCGATTTTAACATTGCTTTGAGCTTGAGCACTAACACTAGCCACAAACAATACAATTACTACAAGAGCTTTTAAAATATTTTTCATTTTTTTTGAATTAAATTTCGTTTATTTTCTTTCTAAACCTCCACATTTTGCGCTTGTTTCGGTATCAACAGGGCGCAAATTTATAGTTTTATCTTAAATAAATGGAACTTTTTAAGTTTTTTTATTAATTATTACCTTTAGTATTGTAGTTATAGCCAAGTTCTTTAAGTACTTCATCGCTAATATCCAAGTTTGAATTGGAAAATAACATACTTGCACCCGATGATTTGTCGAAAACAATACCGTAATTTTTTAGATTGGCAATTTTTTCAATAGCGTTATAAACGCGCTCTTGAATAGGAAGTATTAATTCTTCTCGTTTCTTAAAAAGCTTACCTTCTTGTCCGAATATATCTTCCTGAAATTTTTTCACTTCTCTTTCTTTAGAGATAATTTCATCTTCTCTTTTGCGTTTCATATCCTCAGGAAGTAAAACAGCATCGGCTTGATATTTCCTGTACATTTTATCTATTTCACCAAATTTTTGTTCAATATCGGCTTGCCATTCTTCGGCAAACTCGTCTAATTGGTTTTGTGCATCTTGGTATTCGGGGATATTTTGTAAGATATAATCACTGTCAACATAAGCAAACTTTTGAGAATAAGCAAAAGTAACGCTAGTAAACAAGAAAGCTAATAATAGGCTGATTTTTAATTTTCTACGTGTTTTCATTGTTTTGAATTTTTTATTAAACTTTTGTTTTCAAAGCGATATCCATGCTTTGTAAAAAAGATGAATTCCAAAACTATGCCAAGATTAATCTAAACTTTGGTTGATAGAGAAATGAAATTGACCTCCGGAAGCCTCTGGTAAACCGGGAACATCGTCGAAACCATAACCCCAATCTAAACCTAAGAGTCCAAACATAGGTAAGAATACTCTAACTCCAATACCCGCCGTTTTATATATTTTAAAAGGACTAAAATTAGCAAAGCTATCCCAAGAATTACCGCCTTCAAAATAACTCATAACATATATTGTTGCACTTGGATTTAATGATAAGGGGTAGCGTAGTTCTAAAGTAAATTTATTGTAAATAACTCCACCTAAATTTGTGCTGGTAGCATAATTTGGTGTTAAGCTTTCGTTTGAATAACCCCGTAAACCTATAAGTTCACGACCGTCCATATTATTATATCCCGATAATCCATCACCGCCTAAGAAAAAACGATCGAATGGAGTTACTCCGATATCTTTATTGTAATATCCTAAGAAGCCAAATTGTGTTCTGGTACTTAAAACTAAATCGCCAATAATTGAAGAAAAGAAATTAGCTTTCATTTTCCATTTATGGTATTCAACCCATTTGTACTTTTCTTCATCTCCCATTGTTTTGTAATCTTTAGTACCAAAGGAAGAATACGGAGGAGTGAGCTCAAGGGTAAATCCCACATCCGATCCGCCACGAGGATAGATTGGTTGGTCGGTTGAGTTACGATTTATTGTCAGTGTAAAGTTAAAGTTGTTAAACTGTCCGGTTCCATCGCCAAAACTAAATACATTATAGTTTTTTAAGTCGTATTGTTGTAAATTAATTCCCATATACATTTGGAAGAAATCATCCGGCCATTTAAGTCGACGACCAATACCCAAAGAAAGTCCATTAATGATAAAGGAATTGCTTGGAGTTACAACATCAGTAGTATTATAATAGTCTTCGTATGAATATTTTGAGTGAAAAATGGAAACACTTAAAGCATTAGGACGTTTTCCGCCAAGCCAAGGTTCAGTAAAAGAAAGACTATAACTGTTGTAACCGGCACCATAAGTTTGAAAACGTAAGCTCAGTTTTTGTCCGTCGCCTGAAGGGATAGGTTGATAGGCTTTTTTATTAAAAATATTACGTATGGAGAAGTTGTTAAATGATAAACCTACTGTTCCAATAATTCTACCATAACCCCAACCTCCTGAAAGCTCAATTTGATCAGAAGATGTTTCTTCGACAGTATAAATAATATCAACGGTTTTATCGATGGGATTTGGCTGAACATCGACACCTAATTTTTCAGGATCGAAATATTTTAATTGAGCTAATTCTCTTTGTGTACGGATAACCGCTTCTCGACTAAATAATTGCCCGGGTCGTGTGCGTAGTTCTCGTACAATTACATGGTCGTTAGTGCGTGTATTTCCTTTTATGATTATGTTTTTTAAGTAAGCCTGGTCGCCTTCACGAACACGAATTTCCAGATCTATAGAGTCGTTTTCTACTTGAACTTCAACAGGGTCGACACTGAAAAACAAATAACCATGATCTAAATACATAGAGCTTACATCAGGACCGTTTTGATTAAATGATAAATTGGTTTCTAAAAGCTCTTTATTATAAGGATCGCCCTTTCTGATTTGCAAAACAGCTCCTAAGTCTTTATCGGAATATACAGTATTCCCAACCCAATTTATATTACGGAAATAGTATTTGTCACCTTCATCAACACTAATGTCGATGATCATAGTATTATCTTTTTTGCGGTATATGCTATCGCTAATAATTTTAGCATCGCGATAGCCGAGTTTGTTATACTTTTCAATAAGTAAAGCTTTGTCGTCTTCAAAAACATTAGGAATAAATTTAGACGATTTTAAAATGGTCATCCTAAAACTTTTGTCAACATAATCTAAGACATCTGTACGCATTTTAGGCCATTTTAAGCTTATGGCATCTTTGGCTAAATTAACAAGTAATTCATCGGCATATTTTAAGGGTTTTACAAAGGCTTTTTCCTTAGTTTCTTTTAATGCAGATTTTAGTCGCTCGTCCTTAATCTCTTTATTTCCGATAATATTTATTTGATCAATACGAATACGCTTGTTTTTCTTTACTTTAATATCTAAATGAACGCTGTTAGGTCTTTTAGGGTCGGACTTTTTTACTATTTCAACATTAGTATTAAAAAACCCTTTTTCAACAAAGTGGCTCTCTATAATTTCTTTGGTACGAATCAATAAATTCTCTGTTACCACATCGCCCGGAACAAGTTTTGATTTTTCGCGTAAAGTTTCTTTATTGCTTTTGTTTATTCCGCTAATATTGAAGCTAGATAAACGAGGGCGTTCTTTTAAGGTAATATTAAGGCTAATATTATCGTCACGAACTCCAATGACACCAATACTAATATCTTCAAAAAGGCCTTGTTTCCAAAGTTTACGAATAGCGATAGCAATATCATCGCCGGGGATATTAATTTTTTTTCCAATACTTAAACCCGAAATAATTATTAGCGCATTCTCATCGAGAAATTCTATACCGCTTACTTCTATAGATTCGATATTATATGATTTGGGCTTTTCGTAGTTCAAATCAATTAGTGCATTATTTTGAGCCGTAGAAGGTAATACCAAAACTATGGTAAATAAAAGTACGGCAGTAGTAATGATACTTTGTTTTGCGTATGTTAAATAATTCTTAATCTGCATCTTAGCTTACTTAGTTGTCTGTTCACTTGTTTTGCCAAATCGTCTTTCGCGCGATTGATAATCAACGATGGCTTTGTAAAAATCTTCTTTCCCGAAATCGGGCCAATATTTAGGGCAAAAATATAATTCGCTATAGGCTATTTGCCAAAGCATGAAATTGCTGACACGTTGTTCTCCGCTGGTTCTGATTAAAAGTTCAGGATCGGGCATAAAATTAGTAGTTAGGTGTTGACTAATGCTGTCGATATTGATATCGTCAATCTCTAAGTCCCCGTTTTTTACTTTTTCGGCAATTTGTTTAACTCCATTTGTAATTTCCCAGCGAGAACTATAACTCAAAGCCAGAGATAAAGTCATACGGTCATTTTGTGCTGTTTTTTCAATAGCAGCCATTAATTCTTTGTATGTATCCGGTTTTAAGCTTTTTAAATCTCCAATTGCCTGTAGGCGAATTTTATTTTTGTTGAGCGTTTTAGTTTCTTTGTGTATAGTTCTTACTAACAGATTCATTAGAGCGTCGACTTCTTTTTTAGGTCGATTCCAATTTTCTGTTGAAAAAGCATAAAGGCTTATGAATTTTATTCCAAGTTCAGCAGCAGCTTCGGTAGTTTTGTTTACAGCAGCAACCCCATTTTCGTGACCGAAAACACGCAATTTCCCGCGCTCTTTAGCCCACCGACCGTTACCATCCATAATAATGGCAACATGCTTTGGCAAACGTTTTATGTCTATCTGATCTTTAAAATTCATCCTGCAAATTTAGTATAATCAATAATACCTTCCATTAATTAAATTTCGACAACTGTTGTCTTTTTTTAAACGGAAGGCAAAAGTAATATTTAATCCGTAAAAAACGTACCAATCTCCATTGTATCCTTTATAATCTGTAGAAGCAATATTATCTAAATCATCTGTAAATGTTTTTCTTGCACTCCAAAATAAGTTTAATCCAATTTTTTTAAATGGACTTAGTTTAAATCCTAAGCCAAAAGGAGTAGAAAAGCCTAAGTCTATATTGTCTGACGTAAAAACAGCAGCTCCACCAAAAATATAAGGCGTCCACCTGTTTTTCCTGTCGCCAATGGCATAGGGAAAGAAATTAAGTTCTCCTATTAAAGCTAAATCTTTTATTTGTGTTGAAAGATTAGCGGTTGGGTTTGTCGTGTGATCAATATTATACGTTGTGGCATCGGATTTAATATCAGCCTGAGTTGCTTCTAAGCTAATTGCCCAACGCTGATTTAAATTATACTTTAAGACTCCACCATAGGCGATATTGCTTTCGGTAAAATGCCGTTGAGGATTAAGGTCGCCAAGATAATATGCCGCACCGCCAAAAGCTCCTATTTCTAACGTTTGTGCGGAAGAAACCAAGGGTAAAAAAAACATAATATTAACACCTAAAATTAAATAAATTAATTTTTGTTGTAGTTGCATATATTTCTGATTTACCCTATCAATTCCCATGTTTAATTCCTTTTATCAATTCCCCATAATAATTTAGCACGAATAGTGGAGAAAAAATTTTCGTCGGGCAAACGAATTAGCTGAATTTTAAAATCTTCTTTTTCGATGATTAGTTCTTCATCAGATTGAAAACTCTGTGTTCTAGCATCTAAACTTACAAAATAGCTATCGTCTCTGCCGTTAATTTTTAATCTCACCGTTTTATCATCAGGGATAACGAGTGGACGTACAGATAAATTGTGAGGTGCAATGGGAGTAATAATAAAATTATTTGCATCAGGATAGATTATAGGGCCTCCTGTACTCATAGAATAAGCTGTCGATCCTGTTGGAGTGGCTATAATAAGACCATCAGCCCAATATGAATTCAAATAGTCGTCATCAATATAAACATGAATGGAGACCATAGAATTGGGTTGTTGTTTATATACCGTAATTTCATTTAAAGCAAAATTTTTATTGTTAAAAAGCTTAGCATGAGATTTGAGTTTTAATAAACTTCTAGTATCAATTTTAAAACTTTTATTTTTTAGTGCAGTAATAGCTTCTTTAATTTGTTCGCGGTTAACGCTAGATAAAAAACCTAATCTTCCCATATTAATTCCTAGTATCGGAATTCCTGAGTCGTGAACCATTGCAACTGTGTTTAGCATGTTCCCATCCCCGCCCAAAGAAATAATATAGTCTAATTTTTCAGGAGAATTATAAGGTCCGGTAAAGGTTTGGTAGCTGCTTAAATCAATTCTGCTTTTGACTTCTTCTGCAAATGGAGTATAAAATAAAGTATTGAAATCGGCTTCTTTGAGAACTTTAATCAATTCATTTAAGAACGAATAAGACGAATCGTTAAGTGATTTACCGAAAATACCAACCCTCATTTTGCTTTGTATTTATAATTTGCTACAAATGAATTATTTGCTAAAATTCTTTGGCAAATTTAAACTTTTAAAATGGCTCACGAAATTTAGCAAGCTATTATTAACAATAATTAACTGATAAGCCGCTACGTATAAGAATCTATTTGTAGAATATAATATTTTAATGTCCACTTGAAAAGTAGATAATTACACCAAACAGTATTTTTAAGAATATTGTAATATGTATATTTTGAAACGCACGAAACTTTATAAAATATTTTACTTATTTTAGCAGCTTATTAAAATTATCAATAAAGTATGCTCAATTTACTCCCGCAAACAGATTTTAGAAATAAGGTTTCTAATACCGACTTAAAAAAAACCCGACAACAAAGTTTTATTATAGAGTATTTGTATAAAAATGGACACTCATCTAATCCTGAGTTAGCCAAATTATTAAATGTGAGTTCTCCTACTATTAATAAGTTGTTATCGGAACTGGTAAATCTTGGTATTGTTCAAGAGTTAGGACATGGTGTTTCCATTGGAGGACGTCGTCCGAATTTATATGGAATAAACCCTAATGTTAAATATATTATCAGTATCGATATTGATTGTAGAATGATTAAGATGGGGGTTTTTAATTTACAAAACGAAGCGGTATCGGATATTATCACATATTTTGATAATGTAAAAAATAAAAAACAGGTTTTTGAAGAAATTTTTAAAAGATTAGATGACTTACTGGTCAGGCTTGATTTTAAAACAAGTCAATATCTTGGAATTGGAATTTCGCTTCCGGGATTAATTGAAGCAAAGACAGGGGAAACGTATAGTGATTTACTCATTGATGGTTTGAGCTTGGAAGAGGCGTTTAATAAACGTTATAAACTTCCGGTATTTACTGAAAATGATTCGCGTATTATGGCTATAGGAGAGCAGGCTTTTGGGGCTGCACGTAACAAAGAAAATGTTCTTTGTATAAATATTTGCGATGGCATTGGTATGGGAATGATTGTGAATGGGAAAATTTATGAAGGTAAGAGTGGCTTTGCCGGTGAGTTGGGTCATATTAATGTTGTAGAAGACGGTTTATTATGTACTTGCGGAAAAAAAGGTTGCTTAGAAACGGTGGCTTCCGGTACAGCTTTAATTCAATATGCACAAAATGGGATTTCCAGCGGAAAACAAAGTCTTATTGCCGAAATGGTAAATAATAATATAGATGAGATTCATGTATCAACTATTATAGAAGCTCTTGAAAATGGAGATGCATTTGCCATAGAGCTTATTAGTCAGGCAGGTACTTATTTGGGTAAAGGAATTGCCGGTTTAATTCATATTTTTAATCCGGAAACTATTATTATTGGGGGAAAAGTAGCTAGCGCAAAACATTTTTTGCTCGATCCTATACAGCAAAGTTTAAATAAATATACTATTCATAGAATAAAACAGGATACCGAAATAATTGTTTCTTCTTTAGAAGGTAAAGTTAAACTTTTAGGTGCCGTTGCTATGGTTATGAATAAATTGTTTGAGAAAGAAAGAGAACTTTTTACTTAACTGTTGAATTACACATTTCTAAACTTTTTTTCCAAAGAGTATCTTGGTTTTTTAGAATATATGCCGCCTTTGCGGCCTGCGATTTTTGTTTATCAATATAATAATGTCCCGTATTTTCACTCCCTTCGGGCGATGTTGCCAAATAAATTGAAGTGGCTGCTCCAGAATGCCAGCTACTACCACTCATTCCCCATCCGGCATATAATACTTTTGTGCCTATTACTCCTGGATGAAGAGTGTTTACGGTTATGGAACTGTCTTTTAATTTTCGTGCTAACTTAAAAGTGAAAAGAATATTACAGAGCTTTGATAGTTCATAAGCCTCGTATGGATTATAACCGTTTTCGGCATTTAAAGCTTTGAAATTAATGCTTGTAGCTTGTGCCATGCTGGCTACATTTATGATTCTAGCTGAAGCTTGAGATTTTAAATGAGGTAGAAATAAATAGGTTAAATAAAAATGGGCAAGATGATTTATAGCAAATGTTCGCTCAAAACCTTCGGCAGAATAAGTAAGTTTTTTTTCAAATACTCCCGCATTATTAATTAATACTTCTAAAGGTTTATTCTTGGAAAGAAAGGTTTGAGCCATTTGTTTTACTTCTTGTAATGAAGCAAAATCAGCTTTAAAACTTTCTATTATTGCATTTGGAGCTTGAGATAATATCCAGTCTTTTGTTTCGGAAAGTCGAGAGGGATTTCTGCCATGAATAAAAACAGTATGTCCTAACAAAGCAAGTTCTAATGCTGTTTGTTTGCCAATGCCGTCAGTAGCTCCGGTAATAAAAATGTTCATTTTAATAGCTTTACCTCAAAGATACAAAATTCATCGGCAAAATAGAGGGCGTAAAAAAAGAGGTCTTTTAGGGCCTCTTTTCTAATTTTTTTATTCTGCTTTAACTCTTTCCGCTAATTCGGAGTCAATTAAAATCCTGCCGCAATATTCACACACAATAATTTTTTTGTGCATTTTAATGTCTAACTGATGTTGAGGTGGGATTTTATTAAAACAACCACCACAAGATTCGCGTTCAATTTGAACAACAGCTAAGCCATTACGAGCATTTGAACGAATACGTTTGTATGCTGTAAGTAAACGAGGATCGATTAAAGATTCCAGCTCTGCTGATTTTTTAATCATATCACTCTCTTCTTTTTTAGTTTCTTCAACTATATCGTTTAACTCAGAGACTTTTATTTCTAAGTTGTTTTTACGTTCTTCAATAATAGCAGAAGCTTTAGCAATGTCTTCTTTTCGCAAATCCAAGTCAATGGTATATTCTTTAATTCTTTTTTCGGCTAATTGAATTTCTAAGTTTTGAAATTCTAATTCTTTTGATAAAGAGTCGTATTCTCGGTTATTGCGAACATTCATTTGCTGATCTTGGTATTTTTTAATCAATACCTGACTTTCTGCAATTTGTGCTGTTTTGTCGGCAATTTGACGCTCAAGTTGTGATGTTTCTTGAATATAATTATCAATTCGAGTTTCTAATCCGGCAATCTCGTCTTCCAAGTCTTGCACTTCTAAAGGAAGTTCACCACGGATAATTCTGATTTTATCAACCTGAGAATCAATTTGTTGCAAAGCGTAAAGCGCGCTCAAACGTTTTTCGTTTGAAATTTCTTCTTCAGATTTTTTATAGGTAATAACCGGAGTTTTTACTTCTTCAGCAACTTTCTTTTTCTTTGCCATATTTTTATGAATTATTTTATTCTATAAGTAATTAACGACCTTAGTATTAGGTTCCGAAATTCGGACTGCAAAGTTAGGAAATTTTTTGTTTAGATAGTCAACTAAAAGTTGTTTTGTAAATTGTTCGCTTTCATAATGTCCAATATCTGCAATAATCATTTGGTTTTCGGCTTCGAAAAATTCGTGATATTTAATGTCGGCTGTAATAAAAATATCTGCTTTTGCTGCTTTTGCCGCTCCAATTAAAAAGCTTCCGCTTCCTCCACATAAGGCAATTTTCTGTACGTATCCTCCTGTTAACGGACTATAACGTATGCAGCCTGTTCCGGTTTGCCGTTTCAGTTGCTTTAAAAAATCTATTTCACTCATGGGTTTTTCTAAGAAGCCAACCATTCCGGCGCCTGTAATATTCCACTCGTTTTCCAATGCAAAAATATCATAAGCAGGTTCTTCATAAGGATGATTTTTATGCAATGTTTGAATAATTTTTGCTTTGAGGTAGGCAGGAAAAACTATTTCAATCTTAGTTTCTCCTTCAAAATGAAGTTCGTTTTTATTGCCAACAAACGGATTACTTCCTTCTAGTGCACGAAAAGAGCCCTCGCCTTCTATTTGAAAACTACAAGAGTCATAATTCCCAATATTTCCAGCTCCTATTGCAAATAATGCATTACGTAAATTATCTGCATGGGAAGAGGGTACGTAAACCATCAACTTTTTTAATGTTGAAGGTTTGGCTTGTAAGATTCTGATATTCTTCAGATCAAGCTGTTTTGCAAGGGCATTGTTTACACCTTCAAAAATATTATCTAGATTTGTATGGATAGCATAAATGGCAATATCATGCTTTATAGCTTTTTCTACTATCCTTTCAATCGTATTTGACGCTGTTATTTTTTTAAGTGGTTTAAAAATTAGTGGGTGATGTGCAATAATTACGTTAGCTTTTTCGCTAATGGCTTCTTTTAATACTTCTTCAGTAACATCTAAACAAATAATAGCTTTGCTTATAATTTTATTTTTATTGCCAATAAGCAGACCGCTATTGTCATAATCTTCTTGTAAAAACAAGGGAGCAAACTTTTCTAAAGAATTACAAAGATCTATAAGTTTCATGCCGATACGATTTATTTAGCAGCTAAAATACAATACATAGTCGAAAAATGTAGTTTTATGTAACGAAAATATATACAGACCGTAAAATGTTACAATTATTATTCGCGCTTTTTTAAATCTTTTGTAAAGGTGAGTTTACGAGCTTTGTTTTTAATGCCGTTTGCCTGGCTTTATGGCTTAATAATGTGGTTTAGAAATAAACTATTTGATTGGGGCATTTTGACTGAGAAAGAGCATTATATACCAATAATCTCTATTGGCAATTTAAGTATGGGAGGTACTGGAAAAACGCCTATGGTGGAGAGTTTAATCCGTTTGTTTCAGGAGGAATATAAGTTGGCTACACTAAGTAGGGGTTATGGTAGGAAAACTAAAGGTTTTGTTATTGCAGACAAAAATGCAACCGCAAAAATAATTGGTGATGAGTCGATGCAATATGTAAAAAAATTTCCAAAGGCAGTAGTTGCCGTTTCAGAGAATCGTAATCGAGGAGTGGAAAAGCTTTTAAAAAGAGTTCCTGATTTAGAATTAATTATACTTGATGATGCCTTTCAGCATAGATTTATAAAAGCTGGACTTAGTATTTTATTGACAGACTTTTATCATTTATATTCTGATGATTATGTTTTTCCGGCAGGTAGTTTGAGAGAATTTCGTAGAGGAGCAAGACGTGCAGATATTATAATTGTTACAAAAACGCCTATAGTGTTATCTCCAATTACACGTAGAAGAATTACAGCAGAATTGAAATTGCAAAAACGCCAACTTTTATTGTTTTCAAAGATTTCTTATGATAAACTTTTGCCATATTTTGATAACAATAAAAAACGTTTAAAAAAACATTATTCTCATATTGTATTGTTTAGCGGTATTGCTAATAATTATCCACTACAAGATCATTTACAACAATTTTGTACTGATTTAACCACTTTGTCTTTTTCTGATCATCACGAATATAAACCTAAAGATATTGATAAGATATTAGAAGCATATAATAACGTTTTTAGTCAGAATAAGATATTAGTAACAACAGAAAAAGATATTATGCGACTTAAAAGTTGTGAATTAACTTCTCTTTTTGAGGGGATACCATTTTATTATATTCCTATTCGTACGGTTTTTCATAATGGTGATGGAGAATTATTGTCTAAGGCTAGTTTGAGTTTTCTATCTAATTTTAAGCATAGTGCAAAAGAAATTTAAGAGTGTGAAACTATAGAGTTTATTAATAAGTCCGCTTTCTCTGTAATTTCCAATAAATCTCTTATTACTATAGAAGCCATAAAAATGCCAAATATTGCAGGCATATAAGAAATGGTTCCAACCGTAGTTTTTTTGTTTGCTTCTCCTTCTACGGGAATAGAACTGTTTGGATTAATTTGTTCAGAAGAAAAAACCACTTTAAATCCATCATAAATACCAAGGCGATGTAGGCGTTTGCGTAAATACCGCGCCAATTTATCGTTATACGTTTTTGAAAAATCGGTAATCTGCACTTTAGAGGGGTTTGTTTTTCCTCCTGCACCCATAGAACTTATAAGTTTATTGCCGGATTTTAGACTTTGATTTATTAAAAAAACTTTAGGTGCCAATGTGTCGATAGCATCTACTACATAATCATATTTCTGTGCAATAATTTTATCAAGACGTTCGTCTTTAATATATTCTTGAATAGCGTTAATTTCTATATCAGGATTAATATCTAGAAGACGTTTCTTCATTAGTTCTGCTTTGGCTTTTCCTTCGGTACTTTTCAACGCCAGCAATTGTCGGTTCCTATTGCTTGGATGGATAGTATCACCATCAACAATAGTTAATTTACCAACTCCTGCGCGCGCCAATTGTTCTGCCGCATAAGCACCCACTCCGCCAAGACCTACGACAATTACGTGGGCTTTTTTCAGCTGTGATAGTCCTTTATCTCCAATCAATAATTCTGTACGTTCTTGCCAGAGCATAATAATTTTTTGCGCAAAAATAAATGCTTTTTATATAAAATAAAAAATCCCAATCGCCTTTGGCGAATGGGATTTTAATTTTGTGTAGCAGATGGATTACTTAACGGTATCCATATATTGAATTAATTCAACAACTTTTGTTGAATATCCCATTTCATTATCGTACCAAGAAACAACTTTTACAAAATTGTCATTCAAAGAAATTCCTGCATCAGCATCAAAATTAGAAGTGCAAGTTTCACCTACAAAATCTTGAGAAACTACGGCTTCTTCAGTATAACTTAAAATACCTTTTAATTCGTTTTCAGAAGCATTTTTCATAGCGGTTTTAATGTCTTCGTAAGAAGCACCTTTTGCCAATTTACAAGTAAGATCAACTACAGAAACATTTCCTGTTGGAACGCGAAAAGCCATTCCGGTTAATTTACCGTTTAATTCGGGAATAACTTTTCCAACAGCTTTTGCAGCACCTGTAGAACTAGGGATAATATTTAAAGAAGCTGCACGTCCACCACGCCAATCTTTCATGCTTGGTCCGTCAACAGTTTTTTGTGTAGCTGTCATAGCATGAACTGTAGTCATTAAACCTTCTGTTATTCCAAAGCTATCATTCAATACTTTAGCAATAGGAGCTAAGCAGTTTGTTGTACAAGAAGCATTAGAAACCATATCCATATCGTTGGTATATGATTTGTTGTTAACGCCCATTACAAACATAGGAGTATCATCTTTTGAAGGAGCAGACATAACTACTTTTTTTGCACCGGCATCAAGATGACCTTGAGCTTTTTCTTTTGTTAAGAACAATCCTGTTGATTCAACAACATATTCAGCACCTACTTCGTTCCATTTTAGGTCGGCAGGATTTCTTTCAGCACTAACACGAATCTCATTTCCGTTTACAACTAATTTACCGTTTTTTACACTTACTTCGCCATCAAAACGACCATGAACAGAATCGTATTTTAGCATATAAGCCATATATTCAACATCAATAAGATCGTTAATACCAACAACTTCAATATTTTCTTGTTTCATTGCAGCACGAAAAACCAATCGACCGATTCTACCGAATCCATTAATTCCAACTTTAATAGTAGCCATAATATTTTTTATTTTAAATTATTTTCGAGCGTCAAAGTACCGAATAATTCCACACTTAAGCAATTTAAAGAAGAAGAATATTTATGCAAACGATTCCAATTCCGATACTTATCTTTAAGCTTTAATCGTGAGTAATTATTTACGACCAAAATCGGCAGGAATTTCTCCCCACTGTTTAGTATTCCATTTGATTACTTTATTAGTATAGCTATTGTTGTGCAACCAAAATATGGCTCTATCGACTAATTGAAAAAGCTTTTCATTTTTTTGACTTCGTACCAATTTGGTATTAATACGTTTTTTACGTAACCAACTTAAAGCCGTCATTGAATCTGTATAAACCGGAATATTTGAGTTTTGTTTTTTTAGATAAGCCAAAGCATGGATAATGGCTAAGAATTCTCCAATATTTACCGTTCCCTCGGGAAAAGGCCCAAGATGAAAAAGGCGTATTCCCGATTTAGTATCAACGCCTTGATATTCTAAAATTCCCGGATTTCCACTGCAAGCAGCATCAACGGAAAGACTATTCCATACAATTTCACCTTCTCCTAAATTCATAGCGTAGGCAGCAGAACTACCATATATTTGTTTTTTGGAGCGAGCCATAAAATCAGAAGGGTTTCCATTTAAGGCGTTAGTTGCCATCTCTAAACTTGGAAAGGACTTATAAACAGCACCTTCAAATCCTTTTATTTGCTTTTGACATTCTGACCAAGAATCATAAATGCCACGTTTATGTCCTTTCCAGACGGTATAGTATTTCTTTTTGCTCATTGCTATTGCAAAGGTAGGGAGTAATTAAATGATCTGCTAATTCAAATTATTTTTTGTTCTCTTTTTATTACAGTGAAGTAGTTAAAATAAAAAAAGCGGTCAAAAAAGACCGTCTACCTTAGGCGGAAAACAGAATCAGGGCTTCACTTTAAGTGAAACCCTGATTTATAAATTGTACTTTTTGGGATTATTTAATAATTTCCTTCAGCTGTGTTTCCGCTGACAATAGCAACACTACCCCCGGCTCCAATACGGCTAGCTCCTGCACGAATCATAGCAACAGCCGTTTTATAATCGCGGATACCGCCACTGGCTTTAACGCCCATTTTAGGACCAACAACTCTACGCATTAGTGCTACGTCTTCAACAGTTGCTCCGGCACCTGTAAATCCTGTACTTGTTTTTACGAAATCGGCACCAACTTTTTTGGAAATCTCGCAAGCAATTACTTTTTCGGCATCGGTTAAAAGAGAAGTTTCTATTATCACTTTTAAAACTGTTGTGCTTCTGCAAGCGCGTTTAATGGCTCTAATATCCTCTTCAACTAATTTTAAATTACCCGACTTTAAAGCACTGGTATTAATAACCATATCTATTTCGTGAGCACCATTGGCAATGGCATTTCTGGTTTCAAAAGCTTTGCTGCGTGTATCCATTTCACCTAATGGAAAACCAACAACGGAACATACTTTTACAGAACTTCCTCTTACTTTTTTGGCTACATAAGGAACCCAAGAAGAATTAACACAAACCGACATAAATTTGTACTCCAAAGCCTCTTTACATAATTGTTCAAACTGTTTTTCGGTAGCTCCCGGTTTTAGTAGTGTATGGTCTATTATACTTGCAACATCTTGTGTAGATATTGTTGCAGCTGAGCTATTTTGAACAGCAGTATTGCTCTTAAGAGAAGTTCCGCTTTTTTCAAGTTTAGCAAGAATCTCTCTTGTAATTTTTTCAATCAATTCGTTTTCTTCCATTTTTATTTATATTCTTTCAATTGACATCATTTTATTTATTCTTGGCCAATGCCTTCCTCCTTCAAAACGTGTTTCGAGCCATAATTTGCTCATACTACATATATCTGAGATAGAGTGTTGTGATGTTCCCATTGTTAAAACATTGGCATTATTATGTAGGCGACTGTTTTTGATTGTAGCCTCGTTCCAGCATAAAGCTGCACGAGCTCCTTTTACTTTATTAGCTGCCATAGAAGATCCTATTCCGGCAGCATCAAGCATAATGCCTCTCTCACATTCGCCACGGACTACTTTTCTGGCTACAGCTAGAGCAAAATCGGGATAATCAACTTTAGTTGTGCCGTTGTTAGTCCCAACATCTATCACTTTATAGCCCACTGTTTCCAAATATATTTTTAGTGCTTCTTTGGTATCATAAGCTCCATGATCCGCACCAATTGCAATACGTTTTACGTGGTCTTTATTTGTATTTTCTTCGTAATTGACCATATTATTTTGTGTGCTATTATATTTTCTTCTGCTTTGAGATTGTAAACTAACAATCTTAATTCGTCTATTTGTATTATCAATCATTTCGATATATCATCAACTATAGCTGCAATAACGGTTTTAACAGTTAGGGCATCTTCATCTTCAATAACTTGTCGAGCCGAATTACCTTCCTCAATTGTTAAAACAATATCGCCAACACCAGCTTGTACGGCATCGATAGCTAAAAAGGACGTGCCGACAGCTTTTTGATCAGCATCTAAAGGTTGAACTACAAGAATCTTTTTAGATTCATAAGCTTTAGCTTTTGTGTCTGAAACCACTGTTCCGATAATTTTTCCTAACCTCATTTGCTTTCTGTAATATTGATATCGTCTATTATTCCCATTATCGCGGCATCGCAAGGATTCATTTCCCTTTCAATAATCCGGCTGGCTTCTTTAGATGTTTCGTAATAGATAATCTGTCCGATATCGGATGAAAGTGTATCTACAGCAACTAAAGCCGTCCCAACTTTTTTTAGTTCTTCGTTAAGCGGTTGAACTAAAACGAGTTTTAAACCTTCAAAAGATTCAACTTTTTGCGTGCTCACTACCCTTCCTATGATTTTACCAAACTTCATATACCAATTCTATTAAATGATTCTAAAAAAATCAACCATAGTACAGCGTCTTTCGCGAGTAAAAGTTCTTGTTCTTGTCACACCTTCGCCCGTAGGGCTAGCAATAGTGAAAGAAGCAAAACCAGCTCCTCCATTACCTAAACCGGCATAACTGGGACCGTTTTTTATAAAAATAGAACAATCCATAACTTTTGCCATTTTGCTGAGAGCTTCAATATTATGCGAATGCATCATTGCCGTGTGTTTAAAACCGTGCTCACATCTTACAGCTAAATCAATAGCGTCGTCAACATTTGGGACACGAACTAAAGGCATAACGGGCATTAACTGCTCTGTCCACACTAAAGGATGGTTTGCATCTACTTCGCAGAGTAATAAGCGGGTAGAGTCAGGAACAGTCAAACCAATCGCTTTAGCAATAACCGAAGCGTTTTTACCGACAAAATCTTTATTTGCTCCACCTTCGTGACCGGGTCGACCAGGATCTGCAATAACTAAATCGGTAACTTTTTTAATTTGATCAGCGGATAAAATGTAAGCGCCGTTTTTCTCCATTTCCACTTTTAGCCTATCGGCAACAGATTCAACAACTATTGTTTCTTTTTCGCAAATACATATTAGGTTATTATCAAAACTCGCACCATTTACAATATCTTTTCCTGCTTTTACAATATCTGCTGTTTCATCAACTACACAAGGAGGATTTCCGGGGCCGGCAGCAATAGTTTTTTTCTCCATTTTCATTGCGGCTTTCACAACTCCCGGTCCACCGGTAACAACAAGCATTGCTACTTTCGGATGGCTCATCATAATGTTAGCCGATTTTAATGTCGGAGTTTCAACGGTTGTAATCAGGTTTTTTGGGCCGCCTGCTTCTACAATTCCTTTGTTAAGCAGAGATACTAAAAGGTTAGAAACTTTTTTAGCTGCAGGATGTGTGTTAAATACAACAGAATTTCCTGCTGCAATCATTCCAATACAATTGCTAATGATAGATGCTGTCGGGTTAGTGCTGGGGGAAATAGAGCCAAGAACGCCATAAGGTGCATGTTCTACCAAAGCCAAGCCGTGATCATCGGAAAATGTTTCAGGAATAATATCTTCAACACCTGGTGTTTTTTTAATCGCTAACTCATTTTTTATCACTTTATCTTCCCAACGACCCATGCCTGTTTCGTCATTGGCCATTTTTGAAAGTAAAACAATATTATCTGTCGAGACTTTCCTAATACTCTCAATAATATCTTTTCGGGTTTCCAGAGTAAGTTTTCCTAATTCGTGAAAGGCTGTTTCAGCGGCAATAACAGCATCGTCCATAGAGGAGAAAACTCCCATTTTATCTGATGAGCTGCTATTGTCAACATTTTGCTTAATGTCTTGCAAAGCCTCTCTAACTAATTGACGTATATTTTCTTCTAAACTATCCATTTATAATTTTCTTTTACATAAAGAAAGGTTTAATCTCTTTATGCGGTTGAGGAATGATTGTTTGCATACCTAAGAGATTTTTCTCTTTGGCTTTTGCTATTCCTGCATCTACAGCTGCTTGAACATCGTCTAGTTTGCCAATCATTTTAACATATGATTTCCCGCCGTATCCATTAGCAAGGCGGATTTCAATAATTTTAACTCCTCCTGATTTGGCGGCACTGTCGGCAGATTCAATTCCTGAAACAATAGTTAAAGTTTCTATAATTCCTATGGTATCCCAGTCTTCTATAGTAATGGTTTCTCCCAAAGCGGGAATAACATCCTCGTGCACTTGAGGTAAAAACAGTTTATCTATTACGTGTGTTCCACCCGTTTCAATTCCTGTTTTGTACGCATATTCAACAGAAGCCACATCGCCGCTAAAAATAATTAAATATTTTCCTGCACTTATTGTTCGTGCATCAATAATATGAATGGGGGCTACTTTAACCATCTGATCAAAGGCTTGAAATCCAACTACTATGCTTTTAAATTCAATAGCTCCAAGGACAATTATGTTTTTTTTATCTGTCATTTTTTGTAAACCACTTTATCACTTTCATCAATCATATCAATAATTCCAATAATGATTGCATCAATCGGTTTATTCTTAGTTGTTGTTGTTTCTCTTGCCGAAGTACTTTCAGAAATCATAACCATTTCATCCTTACCTGCACTTACCAAATCAAGGGCAACCAAAAAATCGTTTTTGAGTTTTCCTTTTTGATCGCATTTATTAACTAATAAATACCTGCCTCCAGAAATCTCAATACTATTTGAGTTGCTTGTAATTGTTCCAACAACTTTTCCTAAAATCATCAGTTATCTTTATTTTTTTGATAGCTAAAATTCCCGTTTTGTTCAATAATATCTACTATAGCAACAACTGTTGCATCGGTAGGTAAACCCATAGTAATTTCAGACAGACGTGCACTACTTCCCGAAACATAAAATACTATTTCATCTTTACCGGCTCCAACGCCATCCATAGCAACGACAAAGTCGTTTTTACCTTTTAGGCTGACAGGATCTATTTTTTCGAGTAACAAAAGTTTTACTCCCTCCATTTTTGGAGTTTTTTGACTAGCTACTACGGTACCACTTACCTTTGCTAAAATCATATTATTTTATTTTTGGCGACCTAAAGGTAATGCCATATCTACATTTGCATGTGGACGAGGAATAACATGACTTGAAATAATCTCGCCTACTTTTTCACCTGCTGCTAATCCTGCTTCTACTGCAGCTCTTACAGAGGCAACATCGCCACGTACTATAGCGGTAACATATCCACCGCCCGTTTTTTCATAAGCAACTAATTCAACTTTTGCAGCTTTTACCATTGCATCGGAAGCCTCTACCATTGCGGCAAACCCGTGCGTTTCAATCATTCCTAATGCTTCTGAATTGATATCAGACATAATTTTATCTCCTATTTTTTATAATTAATAATCTTCTCTTCCTGTAATTTCTTCTAAGCGTTTTTCGACAATAGTCTTGCATTCAAGTACTTCTGCTTCGTCTCCGCTAATATATACTCTACCAAATTTACCAAAACCAATAACATCAATAATTTTTATATTAGATGCTTTTTCTGCTTCGTTAGCAGCATAATAAGCATAACCGGCAGGTTCCATTTCTAAAACGTAAAGTGTTTCGCCTTTTAATAACATGCTACCGCGACGATTTCTGTTTATAAGTTGGGCGTGATGATCGGCTACGTTTTTAATTAATTGGCTGGTTAATATTCTGGGTTTAATTCTATTTTCTTCGGTTTGGCTAATTGCGTTTAAAATTGCTTCGCCTGCCATACGAGTATCACCCTGATCGTCGGAATGCACTTCTAACATACCAAAAGCACGCTCAACAATTTGAAGTCCGGGTTTAACATTAGTTGCTTTAATGGCAACATCTGTTAAGGCATTAATTTCTATGCCGGGAGCAATCTCGATAATACAGCTTGATTGACCACCTACCGGAAGAAATCCTCTGGAAACAGTGGATATATACGATGCCATTTGCGATTGCAATGAATCTAAGAAAATATAGGTTCTTAGTTCGATATGTGATTTAGAATCGTTCATATTGTTAGAGTCTATTTATTTATATTTTTTCCTAATGGTAAGGCAGAATCGACATTTTGATGTGGTCTTGGAATAACGTGAGTTGATACTATTTCACCTACTTTTTCGGCTGCACGTAATCCTGCATCAACGGCAGCACGAACAGAAGCAACATCGCCTCTAACAACAGCAGTAACATATCCACCGCCTGTTTTTTCGTAGCTTACTAATTCTACTTTAGCAGCTTTTAACATAGCGTCAGAAGCTTCTACCATTGCTGTAAAACCTCTGGTTTCAATCATCCCTAAGGCCATCATTTCGTTATTTTCCATTTTTATATAATTTATTTTATAAGTTATCCACTTATGTATTATCTAATAATACTGTGTAATATTTGTTACTATTTCAATTTACAAACCTTTGTTTGGTAAGGCTTTTGTTGAACGAGCAAAGGTAATTAAATTTGTAATATTCGAGGAAATAATAACAGTAGTGTTAATAACTTAATGAGTGAAAGATGAAATAGAGAAGTTTTTAAAAGTCATTATTTCTCCATTCAAAACTTTCGATTAGTTTTTGGATATCAGTTTCTAAAAAAGAAATTACAGGTGCAAGAGAATCGTTGTTTGGTCGAACATTAAAATAAAGAGCTCCTCTTAAAAAATGATGTGTGCTATCAGTTAGGTAAAACTGATATGGAGAGGCGGCATCAACGCCTTTAATTGAATAAGCGAGACCGTAAACTTCTTTTTCCTCGTTTATAAATACTCTTTCGCTAATGGCATTTGCTTTTGGAATATGCTTATTAACAAGTTTATGTGTATCTTCAAGTAAAGTGTTTAAATTGCCATTTACAGCTTTATAACTTAGATGTAATTTAGCATTAAAAGAAGGAAAAACCAGATTAGTCCAATAATCTTCTGCCATAGGTTGCGGGTCGTGTTCCAGTGTGGAATATTCTGGGATTTCAAAATAATATGGGAGATTCATTTGTATTGGATGATATTTCTTTTCCGGTAAAAATATTCTAAAATAGCCTCTTGGTTTTGGTTGAAAGTATTCATCGCAAGAGGATATTAAAAATACTATTAATAGTATTAAAAATAGGGGTTTGAAATATTTTAGACTATTTTGATTCATTCCCAATTTCAATTTTTAGTTTCTTAATACGGCGGTTATCTAATGATTCAACAGTAAAAACAAAGTGATGATGTTTTAAGCTCGTTCCCTTCTTAGGGATATTTCCATAAAGCTCTAAGAACAATCCTGCAATACTGTCAAAATCGCCTTCCACCTCGTAAAAAATATCATCATTAATTTTTAATACTTTGCAAAAATCTATAATGGAAGTTTTTGCTGCAAAAATATAGGTGTTATCATTTATTTTTTCGTATTCAATGTCATCGTCCACAACATCAAACTCATCACTAATTTCTCCTACTATTTCTTCTAATACATCTTCTAATGTTATGATACCTGAAGTGCCACCATATTCGTCTACAACAATTGCTAAATGAATTTTCTTTTGGCGGAATTCATCGAGTAGTTCGTTAATTTTCTTGTTTTCGGGGACATAAAAAGGACTACGAAGCAGGGAAGTCCAATTAAAATCATTATCGCTATTTAAGTATGGTAAAAGGTCTTTAATGTAAATAATACCTTTAATTTTATCTATACTTTCTTCGTAAACCGGAATACGAGAAAATCCGGAGTCTAATATTATTTCGATAAGCTTTGAAAAAGGGGTATGTATATCTAAAGATACTATATCCATCCTTACTTTCATTATTTCACCTGCTTCAATGTCGGCAAATTTTGCTATACCTTTTAGGATATTTTTTTCTTCTTCAGTAGAATGTTCATCGGTAGATATTTCAATGGCTTCGTCTAATTGACTTAGAGAAACTTGATGCCCCTTTTTCTCTATTCGTTTATCAATAATTGCTGTTGATAATGAGAGAGCTTGGCTTAAAGGGCTTAAAAACTTATTGATAAAAAACATTGGAGTTGCAACGCTCATAACAAAATGAATGTTGTTTTGATTGGCATAAATTTTAGGCATTATCTCTCCAAAAAGCAATAAAATAAAAGTTACTACAATTACCTTTACAATAAAACCGGTAATTGGGAAAGCCGAGAAATCAAAATTCTTATCAATAAGATATGCCGATAAAATAATTATTGCCACATTAACAAAATTATTTGCAATCAATATGGAAGCAAGTAGATTCTTAGGCTTATCTAATAAGCTTTTTATGCGTTGATTGATTTTATTTTTCTTTTCTGAGATATCGTGTAAGTCGCTGGGGCTTAAAGAAAAAAAAGCTGTTTCGCTACCGGAAATCATTGCTGATGCTATTATTAAAATAATTAGCAGTACAAGATAAAACAAAAGACTTAAATCAAAAGAAGATCGAAATACGGAATTTATTGGGATTAGAAGAAGTGAAGAAAGGGGGTCGTAATCAGCTGTTTCCAAATGTTGTTTTGTGTTGATGAATACGCAAAATTACACTTTTTTTAAATGCAAAAGTAATTTTTAAACCAAGTATTAAAGTCTAAAATTCAGTAGTTTAATCATTATTGTTGTTAATTTCTAATTTAAACCCTGTTCCATGAATATTTTTAATGTTGATGTTGGGGTCTTTACTTAACATTTTTCTGAGTTTAGCAATAAAAACATCCATACTTCTTCCAATAAAATAATCGTTAGATCCCCAAATTTGTTTTAATGCAAAGTCGCGTGTTACCAACTGATTTTTGTTTTTACAAAGTAGTTTTAAAAGAGCGGCTTCTTTACGCGTTAGTGTTTTTTCTGTTTCCTCAAAATAGAGAACCATATTCTCATGGTCGAAATTGTATTTCCCTATTTCAAAAAATTTAGGTGTATTTTCTTGTCGATATTGAATGATGTAGCGTTTTAAAATGGCTTCAATACGTAAGCTTAATTCTTCTGTATTAAAAGGTTTGGTAATATAATCGTCGCATCCTATTTTAAATCCCGTAATGCGATCTTCTTTTAATGTTTTGGCGGTGAGGAAAATGATAGGGATATCCTCGTCTAAAGTTCTAATATCTTGTGCCAAGGTAAAACCGTCTTTTTTTGGCATCATAACATCTAAAATACATAGATTAAAATCCTCTTTTTTAAAAGCTTTTAAGCCTTCTTCGCCATCATTTTTTAGTATTGTTTCGTAGCCTAACATTTCTAAATAATCTTTCAAAACTAAACTTAGGTTAGTATCGTCTTCGACTAATAATATTTTTGCTTTTGTTTCCATTATTTTGTTAATCTTTTCGTATTTCGTTAAACGGCAGATAAATTTCAAATGTCGATCCACTTCCAAAGGTACTGTTTAATCTAATAAAACCGCCATGCTCCTTTACCATTTTTTCGGCATAAAATAAGCCTAATCCAAAACCTTTAACATCGTGGATATTACCGGTATGTGCTCTATGAAATTGATTGAAAATATTGGCTTGATCTTCTGTTTTTATACCTATACCTTTATCTTCAACAGAAATTAAAATGCCTTTTTTAATATTTTTCGTTCGTACTGTAATTATAGGTTTTTCCGGAGAATATTTATTTGCATTATCTAATAGATTGCCTATAATATTTGTCAAATGCATTTTATCGGCACGTATTTTTGATCGTGCTGCCGAATACACTTTTTTAATTATACCATCACGCTCGAGTATGAAAATTTCGCTATTGCTAATGATTTGATCGAGCAGCTTATGTACATCTATTTCTCTTTTCCGAATTTTCAGTTGTCCTTTATCAAGTAGGGCAACTTGCAACACTTCTTCGACTTGATTTTTTAGACGGATATTTTCTTCGTAAATAATTTTGGCGTATTTCTTTATTTTTTCCTTGTCGTTTTGTACTTCTGTTTTTAAAAGCATTTCGCTGACTAAAGAAACGGTGGCAATAGGAGTTTTAAATTCGTGAGTCATATTATTTACAAAGTCATTTTTAATCAAACTAATTCTTTTTTGTCGATAAATAATAACAATTGTAAACGCAAAACTAAACCCTACTATTAAAACAAATAATCCCGAAAATACAAAGCCCCAGATTAGATTTTGTAATATAAGATTATTAGTGTCAGGAATATAAATAGCAAGAAAATATGGTGACCCTATGCGTAAACAGCTCAAAGGGGTTTTAAATTCAGAATCAAGGATTTGTTGTTCAAAGTTTTGAAAATCTCCACCAAGTAATTTTTTTGTCCCACTTAAATAAATGCCATATTTGAAATTTAGATTAGCTTGTAAGCTTTTAAATTCATTTAATAACAAAGAATCTATAAGTACATAATTTATATTATTGATATTGTTTGATATAGAGTCTTCTATATTATCTTGGGATGAGAATAATTGTTGTCTTGTTTTACTGTTTTGGATTCTGAACAGATTATTGGCAACAGCTTTTAAGCTCATTTTAATTTGAGCATTTAGTTGGGTTTTCTTTAGCTCGTAGGCATTACCAATCCAATAAATTTGAAATATTGCAATTCCTATAATGGCAACAGAAGTTAGAACAATTAGTAATATACCTGTACGTTTGTTCATTTGGATTGTTTCTGTTTTTATTCTTGCCAAAATTAACAGAATTTTCTCAATCTCTAAATTGATGAGATTAAGGTTTTAGTCTAATGCTTAGACAAGAAAAAAGCCGGTTTAAATCGGCTTTTTAATTTTAAAGTCCTTTGCCGTGGCAGTGCTTGTATTTTTTCCCGCTTCCACAGGGGCAAGGGTCATTTCTTCCGACTTGCTTTTCTACTTTTATTGGCTGTGGTTTTTGTTTTGTTTGAGTATTTGAGTGTGATTGCGAGAGTAAATCGTCTCTACTTTCTTTGAGGTTTTTATTTGCTTGAGGTAGTTTAGCTTCGCGTAAAGAAGTTTGTTGTTTTGGTAAATCTCCTTTGATCAAAAATCCACTTATTTCTCTATTATTTTTTTGAACCATTTCTTTAAATAAATTAAATGATTCGAATTTATAAATTAAAAGAGGATCTTTTTGTTCGTAAGAGGCATTTTGAACAGATTGCTTTAAATCGTCCATTTCGCGTAAATGCTCTTTCCAGGCATTGTCGATAATACTTAAAGTCAAGCCTTTTTCAATTGAAAGAGGAATTTCTCTTCGACCATCGTTATATGCTTTTTCCAGATTAGTGATAATATTATGTGTTTTTACTCCATCGGTTATTGGAATTGCGATGTTTTCATAAGTCGTTTGATTTTCAACAACATCTTTAATTACAGGATATACTTTTTGTGCTATGGCATCGGATTTTAATTTGTAATTCTTGTAAACGAGATCGAAAATTTGTTGAGTAAGCTCTTCTTCAGATTTGTTAGCAAAAGTATTACTATCAAAAGGAGCTTCAACCAATACCGTAGTTAACAATTCCATATTTAAGCCTTCATAATTGGTAACTTCTTTGTATTCAGCAACTATTGTTTCAATATAATCATAAAGCATATTGGAAATGTCTATAGCTAATCGTTCGCCATATAACGCATGCCTTCTTTTACTATAAATAGCTTCTCGCTGAGTATTCATAACATCATCGTATTCTAACAGACGTTTCCGTACTCCAAAGTTATTTTCTTCTACTTTCTTTTGAGCGCGTTCAATAGATTTAGTAATCATAGAATGTTGAATTACTTCTCCTTCTTCTAAGCCTAAACGATCCATAATTTTTGCAATTCTTTCTGATCCGAACATTCTCATCAGATTATCATCGAGAGCAACAAAAAATTGAGAACTTCCGGGATCTCCCTGACGTCCGGAACGACCACGCAACTGTCTGTCAACTCGTCTCGATTCATGGCGTTCAGTACCTATAATGGCTAATCCTCCGGCATCTTTTACTTCTTGAGTAATTTTAATATCTGTACCTCTACCGGCCATATTGGTGGCAATGGTTACCGTTCCTGCTTGACCAGCTTGAGCAACAATATCAGCTTCGCGTTGGTGTAATTTGGCATTTAATACATTGTGCTTAATATTTTTACGATTAAGCATTCTGCTGAGTAATTCTGATGTCTCTACAGAAGTTGTACCTACTAATACCGGTCTTCCTTGTTCTACAAGAGCTACAATTTCATTTGTAACCGCATTAAATTTTTCGCGAGTAGTTTTAAAAACCATATCTTCTCTATCATCACGAATGATAGGTCGGTTTGTTGGAATTACTACTACGTCGAGTTTATAAATATCCCATAGTTCTCCGGCTTCCGTTTCGGCAGTACCTGTCATACCCGAGAGTTTACTGTACATTCTGAAATAATTTTGAAGTGTTACGGTAGCATAAGTTTGAGTAGCGGCTTCTATTTTTACATTTTCTTTGGCTTCTATAGCTTGATGTAAGCCGTCAGAATAGCGACGACCTTCCATAATACGACCGGATTGTTCATCAACAATTTTAATTTTATTGTCGATAATAACATATTCTACATCTATTTCAAATAAAGCGTAAGCTTTTAACAGTTGGTTTACCGTATGTACGCGTTCTGATTTTATAGAGTAATTTCTTAAAAGTTCGCTTTTTTTAATGTTTTTTTCTTTTGCATCTAAATCTGATTTTTCAAGTTCAGCAATGTCTGCACCAATATCAGGTAAGATGTAAAAATCAGGATCATCATAAGATGCTGTCATTAAGTCTATTCCTTTATCCGTTAGGTCTATAGAATTACTTTTTTCGTCAATAACAAAATATAGCTCATCATCTATGATGTGCATATGTTTATTTTGTTCTGCCATATAAAAGTTTTCTGTTTTTTGCATGAGCGTTTTCATGCCCGGCTCACTTAGGAATTTTATTAAAGCCTTATTTTTTGGTAATCCTCTGAAGGCTCTAAAAAGTAATTCGCCTCCCTTTTTTTCCTGTTTATCATCAGGATTTCCGTGTAATATTTTTTTAGATTCGGCAAGTATAGATGTTACTAATTTTCTTTGCGCTTGATATAGACGTTCAATATTTGGTTTTAAGGCTTCAAACTCTTGATTGTCGCCTTTTGGTGTGGGACCGGAAATGATTAATGGTGTTCTGGCATCGTCAATAAGTACAGAGTCAACCTCATCTACTATAGAATAATTATGTTTCCTTTGAACTAACTCATCGGGATTACTGGTCATGTTATCACGCAAATAATCAAATCCAAATTCGTTATTTGTTCCATAAGTAATATCTGCAAGATAAGCTTTACGGCGATCTTCTGAGTTTGGTTCATGTTTATCGATACAGTCAACTTTTAGCCCATGAAATTCAAATAGCATTCCCATCCATTCGGCATCCCTTTTAGCTAAATAATCATTTACGGTAATAAGGTGAACGCCTTTTTCGGCAAGTGCATTAAGATAAACGGGTAGTGTTGCAACTAATGTTTTTCCTTCACCGGTTGCCATCTCTGCCACTTTTCCTTGGTGTAAAACAATTCCTCCTATCAACTGAACGTCGTAGTGTACCATATCCCATTTAATGAAACTTCCTCCGGCCATCCATTCGTTTTTGTAATACGCTTTATCGCCTTTGATATAAACGTTATCCATTTTAGCGGCTAAATCTTTGTCGTGCTGAGAAGCTGTAACTTCTACTACGTCATTTTCTTTAAAGAGAGCAGCCGTAGCTTTCATAACAGCAAATGCTTCCGGAAGAATTTCATCAAGAGTATTTTGTGTTATTTCGTATAGTTTTTCGTTTAATTTATCAATTTGTAAATAAATATTTTCCTTTTCATCAATACCGATACTCTGATTTTCTTCGGCTTTTTGTTTTAGGATGGCAATCTCTGCCTCAACTTCTTTGATGGCATCTTTAATAGTTTGCTTAAACTCTATTGTTTTAGCTCTTAGTTCATCTGTATTTAAAGTGGAAATGTCTTTATAAGCCTCAAGGATTTTTTCTAAAATGGGATTTATGGCTTTTATATCGCGTTGGGATTTACTTCCCATTAATTTTTTAAAGAAATTCTTCATTTGTTTGTTATTTTATGTTTGTCAGATAACACGTCTCTTATTTATCGACGGAAGTTGTAATAATTAGTGTAATCATTTTCTTTTAAGCTTAATGATTATATTAATCATACTATTTTTTATCTTTTTATATTCTTTTATTAGTTAAGAACTTGCACAATTAATTTATGAGATTTTTTAAAAACTAATCGATACTCGTACAAAGTTAAATACTTTCTATTTCGATTGCTAACTAAACAAAAACCATTCATTTAATAAATGGCTGTCTAATTGGCAGTACGTATTGCAAAAGTAGAAAATATATTGCTGTAATTTTAAAGAACATTGTATAGTTTGATTATGCTGTATTTTGTTAAAAAGTATGTTTAAAAGTTTGTAAGTCGCTCTTGTAATTGCGTTCTTATTTTATAGAGTTTTGCTAAAGGGATGAAAATCGATTTTTGGTTCGTTAGTGTTCTTAACATGTAGTTCCTTAGTTTGTTTTTTTCTTGAAAGCACTTGATGTTTTATGTGCGTATTTTCAGTTACTTACAACAGTATGATATATCTACTTTTGTTGATTGAATAACCCCTCAATTTGTCGCGAAAGTCTTATTGGTATTAGGTTTCCTTAAAGATTAACAATTTTTATCAAAAGCTTCCTTTTTTAAACTCAGCCCAATATGTTAGTGAAAAAATAATTGAATTGCAAGTTAATTTTATTCTATTTCTCCACATTTTTTCATTCACTTTTGTCTTGCCGAAGGGGCATATTGAATGATTACTTGAGAGAACTCAGAAAGTTTAACTAAATTTTATTGTAAATATAACTTATTAAGCGTTGCTTTTTGATTTAACCTTATTAATATAAATGGAGAAAGATCATATTAAAGTTTGGGATAATTGTTTGCGTTTTATTCAGGATAACGTAAATATTCAGGGGTATAAAACTTGGTTTGAACCAATTGTGCCGCTAAAATTAGTCAATAGTGTTTTAACAATACAGGTTCCCAGTCAGTTTTTTTACGAATGGCTCGAAGAGCATTATATAAAACTGATTCGTATGGTTATTAAAAAAGAATTGGGTTCTAAAGGACGCTTAGAATACAGTATTATTATGGATAACTCCGTACCCGGAAAGGATAAAAAAAGCATTAAGCTTCCAACATCCAGTAAAGGCGCAGTTAATAATCCTGCTGTATCAATGCCTTACACTATGAATAGAGCAAAGCCAAAAGATATTCCGAATCCATTTATTATTCCCGGAATAAGAAAAGTTAAAGTAAACTCTCAATTAGTCGATTCTAATTCTTTTGCAAATTTTATTGAAGGTGATTGTAACCGCTTGGCTCGTTCTGCCGGTTATGCTGTTGCTGAAAATCCCGGTAAAACATCTTTTAATCCACTGTTTTTATATAGCTCAACAGGATTGGGAAAAACGCATTTGTCGCATGCTATCGGTTTGCAGGTTCGAGAAAATTTTCCTGATAAAACGGTTTTATATCTTCATTCAAACCAGTTTATTTCTCAGTTTATAGACAGTATCAGAAATGGTAATCAAAATGATTTTATCCATTTCTATCAGATGATAGATGTGTTAATTATTGATGATGTGCATTTATTAGCCGGTAAAGAAAAAACATTAGATGTGTTTTTTCAAGTTTTTAATCATTTGCATCAAAATGGAAAACAAATAGTTATTACTTCAGATATTCCTCCTGTTGAACTTACCGGTTTTAATAACAGATTAATTTCTCGATTTAAATGGGGCTTGGCAGCCGATTTGCAAGCACCCGATTTAGAAACTCGTATTGCAATTATTCAAAAGAAATTATATAACGATGGTATTGAAATGCCTCAAGATGTGATTGAATATCTAGCATACAGTATTACTAACAGTATTCGTGAGTTAGAGGGTGCTTTAATTAGCATTATGGCGCAGAGCTCTCTGAATAAAAAAGAAATAACTATCGATCTTGCTAAACAGATTATAGATAAATACGTAAAATCTACTAATCGCGAAATCTCGATAGAATATATCCAAAAAGTTGTTTGTGAATATTTTAGTCTTCCTCTAGATGTTATTAATAGCAAAACACGCAAGCGCGAAATTGTGCAAGCTCGTCAATTGGCAATGTTCTTTTCTAAAAAACATACTAAATCGTCTTTGGCAACTATCGGACAACATTGTGGGAACAAAGATCATGCAACCGTATTGCATGCTGTAAAAACCGTGAATAATTTAGTTGATACCGACAAAAAGTTTAAAAGCTATGTCGACGATTTAGATAAAAAGATAAAGTTACAATAGAGATTATAAAATGTCGGCTTGCCGGCATTTTTTGTATTACTTTTTATCTCTCTTAGCTAAGAATACTTATCTTAGCATAACTAAAAAATAATCTGTGAAAGCTATTATTCTTGCAGCAGGATTGGGTACCCGATTGTTTCCTTTTACCAAAAACAAGCCAAAAGCACTTGTCGAAGTACAGGGAAAACCGCTAATTCAACATCAGTTAGAAAAACTTAAAAAGGCGGGTTTTACTCAAGTGCTTGTAAATATCCATTATTTCGGAGAGCAAATAATAGAATTCTTGGATAAGCATAATAATTTCGGATTAGAAATTTATATTTCTGATGAGCGTGATGAACTTTTAGATACCGGTGGTGCTCTACGAAAAGCATCTGATTTTATCCGAGGCGATGAGCCGGTACTTATTCATAATGTTGATGTGCTTAGTAATATTTCTTTAAAGGAAATGCTTGACAGTCACCGTTTAAAAGGAGCTTTGGCAACATTAGCTGTTCGCAAAAGAGAAACATCAAGATATTTACTTTTTAATAAACAGAATCAGCTTCGTGCTTGGGAAAATATAAAAACAGGAGAAAAAAAAGGCTATAGCACAGAAAGTAATCTTGAGCGAGCCGCATTTTCTGGGATTCATATTGTTTCACCAAAATGTGTCGATTTATTTCCCAATAAAAAGGCGTTTTCGGTTATAGATTTTTATATAGATATCATAAAATCATATACGGTAAGTGGTTATTTTCACGATAAATCTATTTGGTTAGATGTGGGAAAACCTGAAACTTTGGCTGAAGCCGAAAAACTAATAATTTAGATATGGTTTCAAAAAAACAAAAGACTTTTATTGAGGAATTAATTGATAAGCTGTTAATAGATTATACACGTAATTTTAGTCAGTTATGTATTATTACGCCTAACCGTCGCGCGCAAGTTTTTATTAAAAACTATCTGCAAGAAAAAGGTATCCCAATGTTGCTTCCAACATTGTTTTCTATCGACGATTTTATTCAGCATCTTTCGCCCTATACTATTCTTGATAATATTGATTTGAGTTTTGAGTTATATTTGGTTTATAAGGAATTAGAAGGTGAGGACGCTCAGCCGTTTGAACATTTTATTAAATGGGCAACAGTTTTAATTAACGATTTTAACGAGATAGATATGCATCTTGGCGATGCCAATGCCTTGTTTAATTATTTAAGTGATGATTATGCTATTAGAGAATGGAATTTAGGAATAAAAGACCTTACGGATTTTCAGAAAAACTATTTAGCTTTCTTTCATAAATTAAACGACTATTATCAATATTTTACTCAGCGGATTTTAAGTCAAAATACAGCATATAATGGTTTAGCTTACCGGTATGTGGCTGAGAATATTCAAGAATTGATGCAAGAGCAACATTGGAATAAACTAATATTTGCCGGCTTTAATGCTCTTACACTTTCCGAAGAAAAAATAATTCGTTCGCTTTATGAATCCAAACAAGCTGAGCTGATTTGGGATGTGGATGAATACTACTTTTCTGATAAAAACCAAGAAGCAGGCTTGTTTTTAAGGAAATATGCTAGTTGGTATAAATTCGATAAAGATACTATTGCTAAACATTTTCAAAACCCTAAAGAAATAAATGTTATTGCAGTTCCAAAAGAAATTGGTCAGGCTAAGATAGCATCAGAATTACTAAAAAATAACTTAAATACTAAAGATTTAAATAATACGGCTCTTGTATTAGCAGACGAGAATCTTTTGGTAGCCGTTTTAAATAGTTTGGATAAAGACGTTTTAACCGAAACGAATGTTACTATGGGTTACCCGTTAAAAAATACGGCAGCTCATTTATTATTCCGACTTTTTCTAAAAATGCAGTTTGTAGGTCAACGACAACAAAAGCTTAGAAATCAATCGCATTTGCGATTTTTAAATGAAGATTTAATACAAGTGTTGACAAACCCCCTAATGGCTGACTTTTTTGGGAAAAATACAGAAATTATTTCTGCTGTTCAAAAACAATTATACTGGACTCCAACAGAATTACAAGTATTATTTAACAAAACAACGACTTTAGATACTCTCTTTTTATTTGTCGATTTTGAAAATAATGCTAAAAAAGCCATTAACTTTTTTCAAGATTTTATAAAGGAGTTCTTTTTGCATTATCAGGAAGCCGATTCTAATTTGCAGTTGCGATATTCGTCTGATAGGGAGGCCTTTGTGCTTTATTCGCATATGCTAAATAGGTTGACTGATAGAATTAACAAATACGGTTTCCCAATTAATTTGCAGGAGTTTAAAATTGTATTTGAACAGCTTATTGGAAATCAAAATCAGGCATTCCACGGCGAACCACTAAAAGGATTACAGCTAATGGGCTTGCTCGAAACGCGTATACTCGATTTTGAAAATCTTATAATTTTATCCGTTAATGAAGATATATTACCTTCCGGGAAAATGTCTAACTCTTTTATTCCGGTCGACATAAAACGAATATTTAAACTTCCTACTTATACGGAAAAAAACGCCATTTTCGCTTATCATTTCTATCGTCTTTTGCAAAGAGCTAAAAACGTTCATTTGCTATATAGTACCACAGCAGCTAAGCTTGTTGGTGGCGAAAAAAGCAGATTTATTACACAGCTTTCATTGGAGCTTTTTGAATATAATCCGTTATCTGATTTTAAAGAGACTTTGTATAATTTCAAGGAAATAAAACCTGAAAACAGATTCGATATAAGCATTGAAAAAGACATCTCAGTTCAAGAAAGATTGTTAGCCATTGCTAAAAAAGGATTTTCGCCAACGGCGATAAATACTTATATAAGCTGTCCGCTTAAATTTTATTTTAAACATATATTAAGAGTTGAGGAGCCAAAAGACGAGAAAAGCTTTATTGATGATAGAATGGTCGGGAATATTATTCATCATACTTTAGAGACTTTATATAAACCATTTGTAGGAAAAGCGGTAAATATTGATGATTTATCAAAAATGAAAGAGCAATTGCTCGACGAAATTCAAACTCAAGCCAAGCTTGAAGCTAAGGGACAGCTGTTAGATTCCGGACAAAATCTTCTTGCAATAAAAGGTATTGAAAGATATCTTGAGGAATTTTTTGCAGAGGAAAAAAAATCGCTAAAGGAGAATATAAAAAAGGGTGGCAGTTTAATAATTTTAGGGGTGGAACAAACACTAAAAAAGAAAATTATTATACCGGAAAAAGGCATAGAAATTAAAGTTGCCGGTAATGCCGATCGTATTGACCGTTGGAACAGAAAAGTTCGGGTTTTAGATTATAAAACGGGTTATGTAGATCCAAAGGCATTAAAGAAAATAGAGTTTGATGAATTATTTTTAGACTCAAAACACGAAAAAACTCTTCAGCTTTTAACCTATGTTTGGCTGTTAAAAGACGACTACCCAAAAGATGATTTACAAAGTGGTATTATAGCTTTACGTAATGTACATAATCATTATATTTTTCTTTCTGATTCTTCCGAAGAGTCATTATCTAAAGAGAGTCTGACCATTTTTGAAAGTAATTTACTCGAATTTTTCAATGAGCTTTTTGATGAGAAAATCCCATTTGTTCAAACAAGAGAAAAACAGAATTGTCAATATTGTCCGTATGCTAATATTTGTCTTAAGTAATTATGAGCCTAATTGTTTTAAAATCAATTTATATTAAAACTAAATAATCCTTATTTTTGCCTAATGGACAAAGCCATCACAATAAAAACATCTGATTACACAATATTTTTAGGTGTAAATGCAGCTAATGCTTTAGATGTTTTCTTGAACACGAAATCATACTCTAAGATATTTGTTTTGATGGACGAAAATACTTACGCTCATTGCTATCCTGTTTTATCTTCAGATACTGAGAATTTATTAAATGCTGAGCTCTTGCTTATAGATGCCGGCGAGGATAATAAAAATATAGAAATCGCTACTCAGTTATGGGAAAGTCTTACCGATAGTGGTGCCGATCGTCATTCTCTATTAATAAATTTAGGTGGTGGAGTAGTAAGTGATTTAGGTGGTTTTGTTGCTTCTATCTTTAAACGAGGAATGGATTTTATAAATATTCCAACTTCTTTATTGGCTATGATCGATGCTTCTATAGGTGGAAAAACCGGAATTAACCTTGGACATTATAAAAATCAAATAGGTTTGTTTTCTCCACCTAAACAAATCATTATTGATCCAAGATTTTTAGAAACACTTCCGCAAGAACAGATTCTTTCGGCTTATGCCGAAATGCTTAAACATGGGTTAATAGAAGATAAAAAATACTGGAAAGAGTTAAGCGAAATTGCAGAACTAACACCAAAAAATCTTATTCCATATATTGAAAAATCTATTCATATAAAAAAGCAAATTGTGGATAAAGATCCTACGGAAAAAGGTTTGCGAAAGGTTCTTAATTATGGACATTCCGTAGGTCATGCAATAGAATCATTTTTTATGGACACAGACTCTCCTATATTGCATGGCGAAGCCGTTGCTATCGGTATGTTGGCAGAAGCGTATTTGTCGACAGAAATTTTAAATATGGCGGTTAAAGATCTCGGAAAAATAGACCAGAATATACGTTTACATTATAGTCATATCCATATCGACGAAAGTCAAATTGATACTATTGTAAGCTTGACTATGCACGATAAGAAAAAAGAAGGATTGCATTTAAATTTCAGCTTGTTAAAGCAAATTGGGCAATGCGAAATTAATCAGCAAGTAACGAAAGAACAAATAATAAGATCATTAAAATATATCATTCATGGCTTTACTGGTTAAAAAAGATAATAGAAGTTTAAAGGGTCGTATTCAGTTGCCGCCGTCTAAAAGCGAAAGTGCTAGATTATTAATTATCGATGCAATTTTAGGCACAGAAGATTTGGCCATTGAGAATCTTTCGGACAGTACGGATTCTACAACTTTGAAATCTTCGCTAGAATCGTTATTGAGACTTAAAGGCACAAATATTTCGCTCAATTTGGATATCCACGATTCAGGAACGGCAATGCGTTTTATTACGGCTTATGCAGCAGGGATTAATGTGAAAACTTTTATTACCGGCACCGGGCGAATGAAACAAAGACCATTGGGTATTTTGGTTGATAAATTGAAAGAACTTGGCTCTTCAATTACTTATATAGAAGATGAAGGATATCCTCCCATACGAATTGAGGGCAAAAGATTAAAAGGCGGAGAAATTGAAATTGATGCCACCGTGAGTTCGCAGTTTATTTCGGCTTTGCTTTTGGTGGCTCCAAAAATGTTACATGGCTTAAAAATAAAACTTCTTGGAGAGGTGATTTCTGCACCTTATATCGATATGACTTTAAAGGTTATGCGTGAGTTTGGCATTGAAATAGAGCGTAAGGAAAATATTATCTCCATCAGAAAACAACGCTATCAAAATAAAAAGGTGTATCGTATTGAGTCTGATTGGAGCGCAGCTTCATATTGGTATCAAATGGCGGCTTTTGCCGATGAAGTTGATCTTACTCTACTTGGATTAAAACAAAAAAGTACACAAGGTGATAGTATAATTGCAGAATGGGCAAGCGAGTTTGGCGTTCAAACAAGCTTTACTGAAGAGGGTGTTCATTTGACTAAAGTAAAATGTGAAACAATATCTATTGAAAAAGATTTTCATAATAACCCTGATTTGGCTCAAACACTTATAACAACTACTGCCGGATTGCAAATGCGAGGTGATTTTACCGGATTGAAAACTCTTAGGTTAAAAGAAACTGATAGAGTAAGTGCTTTGGTAAATGAATTAGGTGCTTTAAACGTAAATATTTCTGTTGATAATAACAAAATGAAACTTCTACCTGCAAAACTTGTAGTTAAAGATAAGGTTAAAGTATATGCCGACCATCGCATGGCTATGTCTTTTGCTCCTCTAAGTATGATTTTGGGACAGCTCGTTATAGATTCCCCCTCTGTGGTTGCTAAATCATATCCTAATTTTTGGGGTGATCTAAAAAGTGTTGGGTTTGAACTTACTGAAGTTTAAAATTATTTTGTAATTCCTTTTAGTTTTAGAGGCTTTGGTATACATTATTTTTTATTTTTGCTAATAATTTAAAATCGTTATAAATAAAACATTCTGTTTTATAGTGTTTTATATTGTAAATGTAAGTTATGGATAAATATTCCTATTTGAATACCAAGCCTGAGGAAGTTGAAGATTTATATCAACTGTTTCTCGAAAATCCGGAAAATGTAGAATATGGCTGGCGTAAATTTTTTGAAGGCTTTGAGTTTTTTAAAAATGATTATACAGCACAAGCCGATGGCGTGTCTTCTTCGGAATACAAAGTAATAAACTTGATTGAAGATTATCGAAAGAGAGGTCATTTGTTTACCAAAACAAATCCTGTTCGTGTACGTCGTCATTATACTCCCTCTTTAGATTATCAAAATTTTGGTTTAGAAAAGAAAGATTTAGAAAAGGTATTTGAGGCTGGTAAGAAAGTTGGCTTGGGAGCTGCTAAATTGAAAGATATTATTCAAATGTTAGAACAAACTTATTGCGGTTCGGTTGCAGTTGAATATGATTATATCCGTAATTTAGATGAAGTAGCCTGGCTAAAATCTAAATTAGAATTATCTAAAAGCACTCCTTCTTTTTCAAAAGACGAGAAACTTGCGATTTTAAATAAGCTAACTCAAGCTGTTGGCTTCGAAAAATTTATTCATAAGAAATTCCCGGGACAAAAACGTTTTTCATTAGAAGGAGCTGAGTCTTTAATCCCTGCTTTAGACGCTGCTATTGAGCGAGGAAACGACCTTGGAATTAGTGAATTTATGATTGGAATGGCGCATCGTGGTCGTTTAAATGTGCTGGCTAATATTATGGGAAAACCCTACCGTCAGATTTTTAGCGAATTTTCCGGTAATGAATATGAAGATTCTTTTTTATTGGGCGATGTAAAATATCATTTAGGCTATACTTCTGAAACAAAGACTAATAAAGAAAAAGATATTGTTTTAACTCTTTCGCCTAACCCATCTCATTTGGAAGCTGTTAATCCTGTTGTTGAAGGTTTGACCCGTGCTAAAATAGATAATCTTAAATCAGATACAAACGAAGATTCTATAATCCCAATAATTATTCACGGAGATGCTTCTATTGCCGGTCAGGGTGTTGTTTATGAGGTGGCTCAAATGTCGAAATTGAAAGCTTATTCAACCGGAGGAACTTTACATTTGGTTATCAATAATCAGATTGGTTTTACCACTAACTATCTCGATGCTCGTACTTCTACCTACTGTACTGATGTGGCTAAAACTATACAAGCACCTGTTTTTCATGTTAATGGAGATGATGCTGAAGCCGTTGCTTTTACTGCAATGTTGGCAATTGAATATCGACAAAAATTCCATAAAGATATATTTATTGATTTATTGTGTTATCGAAAATACGGACATAACGAAGGTGATGAGCCTCGTTTTACTCAGCCGGTTCTTTATAAAGCCATTGAAAAACATGATGATCCTCGTGTGATATACGCCAAGAAATTAGTCGAACAAAATGAGATTAGCTTAGAAGAATCAGATAGAATTGAAACGGACTTTTATAATTTATTGGAAGAATCTTTTTTAAGTGCAAAAAAAATTACCACTGCCAACATTAGTTCGTTTTTAGAAAAAGAATGGGAAGGAATTAAAAAAGCAACCAAAGCAGATTTTGATAAATCACCGGATACCGGAGTGGACTTAGATATTCTTCAACAAATCGGACAAAAGATTACAAGTTTGCCTGATGATAAAAAGTTTTTTAGAAAAATTGTCAGTTTACAAAAAACACGTAACAATATGGTGTTTAAACACCAAAAGCTCGATTGGGCAATGGGAGAATTACTTGCTTATGGTTCGTTGGTGAATGAAGGAATACCTGTTAGGATAAGCGGGCAAGATGTTGAACGAGGAACATTTTCGCATCGCCATGCTGTATTTACAGTTGATGATTGTGATGAAACATATACTCCTTTAAAAAATATTAGTGAGAAACAAGCTCCATTTAAAATATATAACTCTCTACTCTCAGAATATGGGGTTTTAGGTTTTGAATATGGATACGCTATGGCTTCGCCTCAGGAATTAATAATTTGGGAAGCTCAGTTTGGAGATTTTAATAATGGAGCTCAAATAATTTTTGATCAGTTTTTAAGTAGTGCCGAGGATAAATGGAATGTAATGAACGATTTGGTTATTTTTCTTCCTCATGGTTATGAAGGACAAGGACCTGAACATTCAAGTGCACGAATGGAGCGCTTTTTAACTCTTTGTGCAGAGAATAATTTTCAAGTGGTAAATCTCACTAACCCGGCAAATATGTTTCACGTTTTGCGCCGTCAACTGAAACGCAAATTCCGTAAGCCTTTAGTAATATTTACTCCTAAAAGTTTGTTGCGTCATCCCGAAGCCGTATCCAATATTAGCGAATTTACAAAAGGAGGTTTTAAGGAAGTAATTGATGATAGCAGTGCCGATTCTAAGAAAATAAAACGTGTGCTTTTTTGTAGCGGGAAGGTGTATTACGATTTATTAGCAGAAAAAAGAGCAATTAAAGATGAGACTGTAGCCATTATTCGTCTTGAACAATTATATCCTTTACCAAAAAAACAGATTTATAAGATTATAGATAAATATAAGAATGCCGAAAAGCTGATGTGGGTTCAGGAAGAACCGTATAATATGGGTGCCGGTCCGTTTATTCGCTCAGAATTGGAAGATTTGAATTTATATATTGTTGCCAGACCCGCAACAGGAAGCCCCGCAACAGGATCTAGTAAGTTTCATCAAAAACAACAAAGGAAAATAGTTGAAAAACCCTTTGATGAATGTGGAGATTGTCCGCTAAAAGGAACCATTTGTAAGATGGCTTGTATAGGAAATAATTGGCAAGAGTTTAATCTTGAATTAGAAAAAAATACACCAAAATGATTGTAGAAATAAAAGTCCCCAGTCCGGGAGAATCAATTACAGAAGTGCAAATAGCCTCTTGGTTAGTAGAAGATGGCAGCTTGGTTAAAAAAGATCAGGAAATTGCCGAAATAGATTCTGATAAAGCAACCTTAAGTATTAGTGCCGAGGTTTCCGGTAAAATAAAACTTTTGGCAGAAGAAGGTGATACTGTTGATATTGGAACCGTGGTTTGTAGTATAGATTCTAATGTTGAGATGCCGAAAACAGCAGTCGTTGCCGAAACCAAGAAAGAAGACGCTCCAACTGAAAAAGAAGAGAAGTCAATATCTGCTGTTGAAGAAAAATCTGCAGATTCTATTCCTTCAGAATCAGATATTCATATTTCGCCCTTAGCACGTAAGCTGATGCAAGAAAAAAACATTAGCGAAAAAGACATCACAGCTTTTTATAAATCGCTTAGGTTGGGGACAAAAGATGTAGAATTTTATTTAGGAGCTAATGATAAAATACCTCTTAAACAAGATTCCGTTCAAACAAGTTCTTGGGGAGGAACACGAAATCAGGAAGTGAAAAAGATGTCTCTTTTAAGAAAAAAATTGGCTCAACGTTTGGTTTCTGTTAAGAATGAAACGGCAATGCTTACCACTTTTAACGAGGTGAATATGACTCCAATTATGGAGATTCGGAAAAAGTATAAAGAGCAATTTAAAGAACAGCATGGTGTTGGTTTGGGTTTTATGTCTTTCTTTACAAAAGCCGTAACAGAAGCTTTACAGCATTTCCCACAGGTAAATTCTATGATCAATGGCGATGAAATTATAAGTTACGATTATGCTGATATCAGTGTGGCAGTGAGCTCTCCAAAAGGATTGGTAGTTCCCGTTATTAGAAATGCCGAAACTCTTAGTTTGGCAGGAATTGAGAAGGAAATAAAGGCTCTTGCCGTAAAGGCAAGAAACGGAAAATTAAGCTTGGAAGAAATGACAGGTGGTACATTTACCATTACCAACGGTGGCGTTTTTGGTTCAATGTTATCAACACCAATTATTAATCCGCCTCAATCTGCTATTTTAGGAATGCATAATATTGTGGAACGTCCAATCGCTGTAAATGGTAAAGTGGAAATTCATCCTATTATGTATTTAGCTCTTTCTTACGATCATAGAGTTATTGACGGAAAAGAATCTGTTGGCTTTTTAGTTAAAATAAAAGAGATGTTGGAAAACCCTGAGCGAATGCTTTTTAGTGGAAAATCACCAATTGAGAGTCTTTTAGGATTTTAGTGTTTTGTAAATAGTTTAATTTAAATTTTACCCAAAGCTTAAAATTAACACATAAAAAAGGCAAAACCATTGCTGATTCTGCCTTTAAATTAAAAGTTTGAATTCTTATTAAGCTACCTCAACAGTAACTTCATCACTTTGCCACAAACCGTGTTTGGTGCAATACGCATGAGCAATTAACTTCATGTTTTTAGAAGGAACAATATAGAAGTCAACTTCTAAATTAGCAGGAGCATTACCCATAGCACCAGCAGTAAATGTAGCTTGTGCTAAAAATGTTTCGCCATTCCAAAGCTGAACGTATTGGATGTAATGATCAAAATCATCCGGATGTTTGTACTCATCGCCAACCATTACTTTTACTTTGAATTTTTCGCCTTTGGTAGCCTTTGCATCACAATGTACAAATGCCGAGTGGCGGTCGATATAATCTTTTTTTGCTTCTCTTTCAATCTGAGAAATGTCTTCGTATCTGTTGATTTTCATAGTATTGTATTTTTTTAATGTATATGCAAAATTACAAAATTAATTTCGGTATTGAAAGTCTTATTTAGAATAATTTTTAATAAGCACTTAAATCATTCGGCAAATCTTTGTTTTCAAGACCATAAATAATCTCTTCCATTAGTTGGTTAGTAGCCAAAGCAGTTTCTGCTGTGCTAACACAGTCGCCGTTTTTTTGTAAACTATTTACGACCTGTTGAATCAGTTGTTTCTGAACGTGATCAGGTTTTTCAAAAGGGAAATGCTCAATTCCGTTTTCTGTTTCCAATAAAACAGGATCAAAACCAAAAGTGGAAAAGCTGATTTTGCCTTTTGTTCCACGAATTTCGATTAGGTCAATTTCTTCCTCTTTAGAAACACAAAAATTCCAAGTCCCGATAAAATTTATGGTGTTCTGATAGCGAAGCTTTGCTTGGACAAAATCTTCAGCTTTATATAAACCACATTTGTTTTTTACTTCCGAAGAAACCAATTCAGCCTTGCCAAAAACAAAATCGAGCCAATCTAATTGATGCGAAGCTAAATCGAAAAAATATCCTCCGCCTGATTTTTCCGGTCGAACGCGCCA
>JAGGWH010000067.1 GCA_021157585.1 Bacteroidales bacterium
ACTGTTACAGAAGCAAGCAATAAAAAAGTTTGTTGGTATGCAGGCCGGGGATGTAAAAGAAACTTATGCTAATATATCCAAAATTAATAACGAGTATGGTTTCAGTATTAGGTAAGAAACCAAACTCGTTATTAATTTTTGATATATTAGCATAAGTTTCTTTTACATCCCCGGCCTGCATTCCAACAAACTTTTTTATTGCTTTCTTCTGTAACAGTTTTTCCAGTGTTTCAATAAAAGTCAATAAATCCACAGTTTTTGAGTTTCCAATATTAAATATTTCATATTCACTTAAGTTAGTTTTTTTTACGATCTCTACTACGCCATGAATAATATCATCAATATAAGTAAAGTCTCGTTTTAATTTACCGTGGTTATAAACTTCTATCGGTTTATCTTCCAAAATAGCTTTTGTAAATTTGTAATATGCCATATCAGGCCGGCCCCAAGGGCCATAAACTGTGAAAAAGCGTAAGCCTATTGTTTGTATTCCATAGAGATGAGAATAGGTATATGCCATTAGTTCGTTAGATTTTTTTGTGGCAGCATACAGGCTAATAGGATGATCCACATTATCATCTTCTGAAAAAGGGACTTTTTTATTCATGCCATAAACAGAAGAACTTGAAGCAAAGATAAGTCTTTTAACATTGTAATGGCGGCAAGCTTCCAATATATTAAAAAAACCAACAATATTACTTTGGATGTAAGAGTCAGGGTTTTCAATACTATAACGGACTCCTGCCTGTGCTGCCAGATTGATGACTAAATCAAAGTTTTCTTTTTGGAATAATTCATTCATCTGTTCTTTATCCTCAAGGTTCATCCGAATGAATTGATAGTTTCTGTACTTGCTGCTTTTTACAGGTTGGCCCCATTTTTCAGCTTTCCGTGATATACCTGTTTCGTTAAGTCTGGCATATTTAAGATTTTCATCGTAATAGTCGTTAATATTGTCAAGACCGATGACTTCATCGCCTCTTTCAATTAATTTTTTGGCGAGGTGGAAGCCGATGAATCCCGCTGTGCCGGTAATAAGTATCTTCATTTTTGTCATCAAATTATAATGTTTTTTCTTCATCGAATTACACGAATTTATCGAATTGTTATTTTTAATTTTTTCGTGAAATTCGTTTAATTCGATGATTATTTTTTTTAGATGATTAATGACGGATTAGGCGTTTATATTCCAAGCTTTCTGCTCCGAAATTAATCAATAGCCCAAGTTTAAAATCTGTAGCTTTCAAATAATTGATAACTTGAGATTCATTTTTGCCAATTAATTCATTTATGGCTTTGGTTTCAAGAATGATTTTACCCTGTGTAATAGGAAGGAACTACATTAATGCAATTTTTTCCAACAAAACTTATTACACAGGGTGAATCATAACATACAAAATCGGCAGAATAAAATTTACTTAACTTGACTCCTTTGTAAAAGATGTTAAGTAGTTTTTCTCGTTCGTAAGGAATATTTTGCCTTTGGAACTCAAGCTCCAATGCTTCCTGATAAACGGCTTCAAGGAATCCGGGACCCAACTCCTTGTGGACTTCCATGCAGGCACCGATGATTTTGTAGGATTCTTCTTTGTAAATTATGTCCATGGTTTATTTTGTCATCGAATTACGCTCCCGATAGACATCGGGACGATAGACATCGGGATTATCACTAATTGTTTTTTTTGTCATCGAATTACGCGAATTATCACTAATTATTTTGTTAGCGGATTTTTTGTTTTCGCTTTGCGAAAAGTAATCTGCTTAATCAGTTTAATCCGATGATCTTTTATTTGTTTTTTGTGGTTTTGATAAGGCAGCTTCGGTCGTGCCCTATTAAATGTACTCCTGATGAAATATTTCTTCAGAATTTCACCCTAAAGAAATAATAAAATTTCATCCTGTACGGTCATTCCCTGTTAAATATGCAATACATTTCACAGGGTAAACTTCCCTACAGGACAAGTAGGGTAAACAGGATAAATTTGTATTTTATCCTGTACGGTCATTCTTCCCTACAGGACAAGTATGGTGAACCTCCCTCGCAGAGTCGTACTGCCACGTCGCAAGCTCCTCGCAGAGTCGTACTTATTTAGTTAGTTTGGAACCTGATCCGTCCCGGCTTCAATAAAAGTTATGATTTGGCGAGCCCGAGGCACGAGGGCGAAGCCATCTCCCAGTACTCCACGCCTTAAAGTTCATCATATAGATCCCTCCATTCAGGGTTCATTGCTTTAATTAATTTAATCTTTTTGGTTCTTGAACCGGCTTTTTCCATGTCCTCTATTATTTTTCATCGTTTATTATTTTCCAGTATCCGCCTTTATCGGGTCCTATTCGTTTAAGAACGTCTTGTTCTTTTAGATTACTTATGTACCGTGCAATTGTTCTTCTTGTAAGATTTAATCTTTTTGCCAATTCATTGGTGGTTATTTTATTATTGTTTTCAATCTCTTTTAAAATTATATTTTCTGTGACATTTTCTGTGACATTAAAAATCTTTATTTGTATAAAGTCCTTTAGATCGAGTATTTTATACTTTAATTCCGGGTAATCCTTAAACCATTCCTTAACTCTGCGAAATCCTGTTCCATATTTCTCAATATCACCGGTCAGATAAAAAGATTCAACAATTAATTTGTTTCTGTGCTTTGGTACATAATTACCGGATAATATTTTTTCTATTGTCAGGCCGCCAAGCAATTTACCGGGATTTGTAATTTCAATTTCTTCATCAAAAATCTTAATAATAACATCTGTAGGATCGGTATAATCACGGTGAACAATTGCATTTAAAAGTAATTCTCTGATAGCCGGGATAGGATATTGCCAGCGTTCTTTTCGCTGTGTGGTTTCACCGCCTATCTCAAAAGCTAAACGAATGTTCTTCTTGATAAAATCTATTGCCTCGTCAACAGCAAGGATTAACGGGCTTCGGATCATTAAGTCGTCAATAATGATTGTTTGGGTTTTAAACCGCCCTATATGAATATTTGTATGATGTAAACCGAATAATAATTCTGTCGCTCTTGTCAGTTTTTTGTTTTTTATCAATCCGAGTTTTTCACAATCTTTTTGCAAATTACCTGTTGATTTATATCTGCCCGAATTTTTTATTTTTTCCCTGAATACATTTAAGGCCGCATGATCCAAGTCATCAAACTTTGTTTCAACTTCAAAGGCATCAAACGAGTAGTTTAAACTGGAAAATCGTAATTAGGTAATTTGTTCGGCATTAAGCCTGTGATTGGAATTTTGTTTTCTGGCAAAAAACCTATCTTTATAAGATACCGGTTTAACGGGGAATTCACTTATAGTAAAAACAACTATTGTTTTATTATCAATATCTGCAATATCTATAACAGGTAATATAGCAGGGTCTGTATTTTGCTTAACTTCATTAATCCATTTCTGAACAGTTTCTTCTGTGATAGAAACTCCTTGTACCGTGCCATCATCTGCTACACCTATTAATATCCGGCCGCCTTTGGTATTGGAAAAAGCAACTAGCGTTTCGATAACCGATTTGGAAAACGACTGCTTAAATTCTACAATTTCGTTTTCGCCTTGTTTTATAATCTGTTGTAATTTACTTTCGGTCATATTTACCTAACACTACTTGGAATATTCACCACCCTGTCTGTTAGCCATTCGGCATTGGATAAATCACCTGTTTGGCAATGGGTGAACATGGGAAAGCGGTTCATCAGCTCCCAAACAGGGATATTCATATTAATACAAGATTGGAATTTTTAATATGTTTCAAAGAAATATCAATGTATTTCGGATTGGCAAATTTGCTTTGTTTTTTATAGCTCCACTCAGCCAGTTTTTTTGAGACCACATGTTTGTCAAAGTCTTTATTATTTTGGGGGATATCCTCTAACCATCCCCAATAGTTAAATGAATTATATTGAGACAGGGCTCGTACTTTATAGCCTTTCTCAAGAAGCATTTCTGTAAGGTGAGAGCCAATGAAGCCATCGGCTCCGGTTACAAGTACTTTGGAGTTGGTGATGATTCTATTATTATTTTCCATTGTTTTTTTGTTCTATTTTGTGGTATAAAGGGGGAGGGTCTGCTTCGTCGCAAGCTCCTCGCAGAGTCGTACTGCTTCGTCGCAAGCTCCTCGCAGAGTCGTACTATTATAAAACTTTTCGAGTACGATGCTCGTCATCAATATGCTATGAATGTATGATTTGGCGAGCCCGATTTATCGGGTGAAGCCATCTCCCTGTACTCCACGCCTTAAAGTTCATCATATAGATCCCTCCATTC